>NZ_JBNDHT010000084.1:0-28745 GCF_056755115.1 Rhizobium sp. SVR5-2C
GTCCTTGAGCAGTGCCTGCCAATCGACGGCGTTCAGTTCGTAGGCATCGACGACTAACGCATTGGCGGGGTTGTTCCAGGGCGATCCATCGTCCGCCAGCAGGATCCCTGCTCCCATGATGAAAGCAAGTAGAGAAAGGCACGACAGAACCGATGCTCGAAGCCCAACCATCGATCCAAAGTAAGACGCCCTCGGTTTATAACATCTTAATAGTCGAATATTCTTAATCGCCCCGCTTGGTCACCTGGTTGAACCCATGAGCGCCGCTATGGCGCCCAGGGACATATTCTGATTGCAAGCGGCCCTGAGTTTGCCGGCCGCTTGCGCCCGCCTCACGTCTCTCTTGCTTATATGTGCCAGTCGGTCCCCCCAGATTGGCTGCTGATCGCCGTCGGTGTGTGATCGAGCGAATAGGCATGAATGTAGTCTATCTTCATCTCTGCCCCGTCGCTAAACCCGGCGCCCGGCGCTCCTGCCGCCCCGCCCACTGCCAGGTTTGCAAGCATGTACATCGGCTTGTGCATGTCATCAGGGGTGTCGGCGTGCGCGACGGCGACATCGTCGAAGTACCAGACAATCTGATCCTGATCCCACAGGACACCGTATTTGTGGAAGCCGTCGGTGCTCGCAACCTTGACAGGCATCGATTCCATCGTGTGCGTGCCGGTCTCGTTGCTGTGAACCGTCACGTTGACGGTGTTCGGGTCCTGCCCGCGCATCTCGACGACGTCCAGTTCCGGCGGCCACGAACCATCTTCGGGCAGAAGCCAGAACGCCGGCCAGGCACCCTGCTCGGTCGGCATGTCAGCGCGCATTTCGAAGTAGCCGTAGGTCTGAGAGAAAGAAGAATGCGTGTTGATGAGGCCGGACGTATAGTCATAGCCGTTGATCTGCGATTGGATCGCATCGGACGCCGGAGCCGCCTTTATGGTCAGCACGCCGTCCTTCACGGAAAACGGGTTAACGGACGACGTGGGAGCATAGGAGGGGTTGACGTACCACTGGAGTTCGCTGTTGCCGTGCAGCGAACTGCCTTTGTCCGGTGCCCACCAGAACTTGGCGTCCCAAACGCCTTGGTCGCCGTTACGCAGCGACAGGCTGTTGAACTCGTCAGCAAAAGTCTGCGTAAGGGCGGATCGGTCAAGCGTCAGCTGAAATTGATCGGCATGAAGGTCGGCGACCGTCTTGTTGGCAAAGACGAGACTCTCTCCGCCACCGAGATCCAGCCGCAGATTGGAGCCTTCCTGCGTCGTGTGGTTCAGGACCTGATCGAAGGTCGAAAGCCCATAGCTGTTCAATCGGACAGTGTCATCGCTGCCGAAATCGACGATCAAATCACTGCCGTTTCCGCGCGTGAATATGAAGGTGTCGGCACCGCCGCCGCCCTTGAGGACATCGTTTCCCGCGCCGCCGTCTATCGTCTGGCTGCCGGAGGCGCCGGAAATGATATTGTCCGCCCCATTGCCGAAGGCGAAGCGGCCATCACCGGTCACGGTCAGATTCTCGACGTTCTCCGGAAGGGTATAGCTCATCCAGGTGCTGACTGTATCGACGCCAGCGTCTGGAGACTCTATCGCGCGATTGATGCTCGAATACAGATAATAAATGTCATCGCCGGTTCCGCCGTGCATGGTGACGTTTACGGAACTGTCTCCCCAGATCGAGTCGTTGCCGACCGTACCATACAGGTCTGGCCCCGAGCCCGTGGCCGAGTACCAGTGGGTCGATGCACCGCTGTAAAAGAGAGTTTTGCCAACGGCGTTCGTAACCGAGCTTGCCATATAAATCTCCTGGATTTCTGACTGCAATCAATTGACTACGTTTCTAAGAAGTTTGGGTACCTTTCGTTTCGTTTCTCGTTTCAATGTTCGCGGAAAGTCCGCACTAAACCTAACGAATTAGCCTGCCCGGCGGTCGCCTATCTGCCATTTCGGGCTAGAGTGGCCACCTATTGTGGCGATTCTCTGCCAAGCCAGTTCACTCCTCCCGGAAAGCTCGCGCCACCTGATCGGTCAAGGGTTTGGTCAGATAGGCGAGAGCGGTGCGAGCTCCGGTCTGGACGAAAGCTTCCACCGGCATGCCAGGGAGAGGAACCAGATCGGCCAGTCGCTTCCATTCATTTTCAGGAACCGAAATACGGACGACGTAGTAGGCGGCGCCTGTCTGCTTGTCGGTGGTCACGTCGGCCGCAACCTGCTCCACTACTCCATTGATCTCGGGCGTGCTTCTTTGGTTGAAAGCAGAAAATCGCAGGATGACTTGCTGGCCGACCGAAACCTGATCGATGTCTTGAGGTGAGACGCGAACTTGAGGCGTCAGCATATCGCGAGCGGGCACGATCTGCAGGATAGCCTCGCCGGGCGCGACCACGGCGCCCGTCGCGTGCACCGCCAGTTCATGCACGACGCCTGCCTGAGGCGCTCGGATATCAACGCGCTGCACCTCGTCCTTGGCAGCGGCGAGTCGTTCGGCGAATTCACTGATGTCGCTCTGCGTCTTGCGTAACTGCTCCGATACTTCGCTTCGCTGGTCATCGTCGATCTGGATGATCTGCAATTCCGTTTCGGCCACTTTTCCATTCGTTTCCGCAAGACTTGCGACAAGGCTGCCGAGCTCACCGGTCAAGCGCGCGGACTCGCGCTGGAGCTCATAAAGCCGATTGATCTCCACCATGCCCCGAGCCAACAGACGGTTGACGCTCTCGAGTTCCTTGTCGATCAGCGCCATCTCCGCCTTTTTCCCGGTCTGCTGCGCCGTTAACCCGTCCGCCTCCTGCCGCAACTGCTTGATTCGCTCGCGCAACTGGGCCTTTCTGCTTGTGCGGGATGTCCGGCGATCCTCGAACAAGCGCCGTTCGCCTGCGATGGTGTCACTCGCCGCAGCGTCGACACTTCCCTGTAACAGGTTAGCCGGGAATTTGATCTCGTCGTCACCATCCTGCTCGGCACGCAGTCTGGCGGCCGTGGCAGACAGTTCGATCAAGCGCTGGGAGATGATGGCAAGGTTCGAGCGCAATTGCGTATCGTCCAGATGGACGAGTATCTGTCCGGCATCGACGCGGCTGCCGTTCTTTACAAAGATTTTTCCGACAGTCCCGCCTTTTTGATGCTGAACGGGCTTCACATAGCTATCGACAACAAGCGTGCCGGTCGCGATGACCGCGCCAGAAAGATAGGTCGTGGCGCCGAGGCCGCCGACCACGCCGACGAGCAGCAGGACCATCGCCAGTGCGATCGTCGTCAGTCGCTTGATCGCTGCCTCGGATGCAGGCGCCGGGTTAACGCTCAATCTCGCCTCCCGCTGCAATGACTGTCAGAGTGCTGTTTCGCGGAGCTGCCGGAATCGTACCTTTTCTAAGCACATCATCTTTTGGTCCGAAGGCCTGCAACTGTCCGTTTGCGAGCACGAGAACGAGATCGACGGCAGCCAGGGCGCTCGGCCGGTGTGCGATGACAACGGCAATGCCTTTGCGGGCGCGAACACCTGCAATCGCTTGCGTAAGAGCGGCCTCGCCGTCGCTATCGAGGTTCGAGTTCGGTTCATCAAGAACGACCAGGAAAGGATCGCCGTAAAGGGCGCGCGCCAGGCCGATACGCTGACGCTGACCGGCCGAGAGCATCGAACCGCTCTCACCGATCGACGTGTCGAATCCGTCAGGAAATTGCACGATCATCTCGTAAACCCCTGCTGCCTTTGCAGCAGCGATGATCTTTTCAGATGGCGCGTTGCCGTCGAAACGGGCGATGTTGTCGGCAATGGTGCCGTCGAAAAGCGACACTTCCTGGGGCAGATAGCCGATCGACTGACCGAGCGATGATGGATTCCACTGATCAAGTGATGCCCTATCGAGGCACACCGCGCCTCCTGCGGGTTGCCACACGCTGACAAGCGCGCGGGCAAGCGACGACTTCCCCGACGCACTCGGCCCAATAATGCCAACGGCATCTCCGGCCTGCGCCTTGAACGAGACGCCGCGAAGAACCATCGTCCGTGTACCGGGGATGGCAAGATGGAGCCCTTCAACGACTAGGTTCGCCGTGGGTGGGGGCAAGTCGATCTGCCGGTCAGTGGCCGGCATCAGGTCGAGAAGCTTCGTTAGCCGGCTCCAGCTTTGCCGGGCAGCGACAAAACCCTTCCACTGTCCGATTGCAAGTTCCACGGGGGCTAGCGCCCTGCTCAAAAGGATGGAACTTGCGATCATGATGCCGGGCGTTGCCTCCTGCCTGACGACCAGGATAGCACCGACTGCCAAGACGCCGGATTGCAACATCATGCGTAGAATTTTCGAGGTGGTCGCGAGGCTGCTGGTGACGTTTGTCGCCGAAATGTGGTTCGCAAGATATCGATTGTTGACGTCAGTCCATCTGGTGGCCAGGAGCGGCCCAAAACCCATCGACAGCGCGGCCTCCGAGTTTCGGCGCGTCGCCTCTGCAAGGTTCAGCCGGCGCGCCGCCAGTTCCGAGGCAATCCTTGCGGGGCTGCGGGATTTGACCTCGGCGAGAACCGTGAGGCCAACCAGCATGACAGCGCCGGCAAGCGCGGTCACGCCGATCCAGAAATGAAAGAGGAAGCACAGACCGATGTAGAAAAACATCCACGGCATGTCGAACAATGCTGTCGGCCCAGGTCCGGAGAGAAAGCCACGAACCGTATCCAGATCCCGGATCGATTGCAGGCCGTCGCCCGGCATTCGCATGCGGGAAGGCAACAGGATCAAGGAGTTATAAACGTCGTCTCCCAAACGCTCATCGACCGCCGTGCCGACGCGCACTAGGAGCATCGACCGGATGAGATCGAGCAGCCCCTGAAAGACGAAGAGCGTGGCGGCAATAAGCGCGAGCCCGGCGAGTGTGGGCAGGCTTCGGCTTGGAATCACCCGGTCATAGACCTGCAGCATAAAGAGCGAGCCGGTCAGGGCCAGTATGTTAACGACGCAACTCGTTGCTCCTACACCCAGGAAAACGCGCTTGAGGGAGAATAGCATGGCCACAAGGAAGGCCTGCGGTGGGCTGGGTCTCGCATCGGGCATGCATACTCCGCAACTAAGCAGCTGCCACGAAGCAGAAGCTTCGCACCGGCTACTCGACATTTCCTCCCGTCACCATTGTTAGCACCGGATGTGGCGAGCATGCGACCGCCGAAAAGTTTTCCTGTGATCTGCATTAAGGATTGCCTTCCTTCGTGCGTTGCGCACCGCCGGCTGTTCAACAACGGGACCCCGCGTTCTGCGGGCTTCATGGCGAGCGGGCCGACCTATGGCATCCGGCAGGTAACTTTTTGTTAACCATATGGACCTACCGATAGGAGGCTGCTTTTCCGCGATAACAAAAGCAGCACGCCCGGTGCGAGCGTCGCGTTTACGACTAGGAACGCAGCTCACCGCCGCACCCATGTCACCCTTGGGATGGATGTCTCTTCAAGGAGGTTGCGATGCCGCTTGTCGCTTTGCTCGATACATTTAACATGATCGGTCACGATGCTATAATCGTCATGAAAGGCGACCGCACGCATCAAGCCGTATGCGTGACGGAAGATGCACTCGCTGGTGTTCAGGCTGTGCCAGACGCGCGGCGGCTACCGCAGAATCTCGATGTGTTCGAGCACATTGCCAGTCGAAAATTCGAGCATGGCGAAATCGCATTCGACGGCCGCATCTGGATCACGGCAAAGGATGTGCACAACTGGCACAACGAGACGCTGCATTAGACTCCTGCCCCGCGTTGATGCATGCCGTAGTCGCCTGGGGGACCAAAATCCGGGCTGTATCGAGGGGCAAATTTGTCTCATTGCCGTAATGTGACACCCCTACGTTTAGAAAGGCTCCGGGGTAGGGGCCGTTCTCAACTTTGGAGGCAGTACGATGAACGAGCATCTTTCTCAAAAGATATTCCCCACGACTCAGCTCGAAGACGCGGATGGCGAAGGCCACAATTCCAGCACCAACCCAACGATGGGTGAGATCATCAGCAAGCGCTTTTCGCGCCGTAACTTCCTCCAGGGTTCGCTTGCCGTCGCCGCGATTACCGCAACCGTCAGCCCCGTTGCGTTGATGACGGCGGAAAAGGCGCGTGCTGCCGGAAAATCGGCTTTCTCCTTCACCGAGGTCGAAGCCGGCGTCGACGCGGACCATCATGTCGCCGAAGGCTATAACGCCGATATCCTGCTGCGATGGGGCGATGCGCTTTTCCCCGATTCCCCGGCATTCGATCCCAAGAAACAGACGGCCGAGGCACAAAGCCGCCAGTTCGGCTACAACAACGACTATGTGGGCTATATCCCACTCGAAGGCTCTTCCGAACACGGATTGCTGGTGGTCAATCACGAATATACCAACCCGCACCTGATGTTTCCGGGTCTCGTCTCGATCGTTGACGGCAAGATCAAGCAGGCGCCGCTGAGCAAGGAGCAGGTCGACATCGAAATGGCCGCGCACGGCGGCACGATCGTCGAGATCCGCAAGACCGACGGCAAGTGGCAGGTCGTTCCCGAAGGCAAGTACAACCGCCGCATTACCACCATGACCGAAATGCAGCTGACCGGTCCGGCGGCAGGCAGCGAGCGTCTGAAGACCTCCGCCGATGGGACGGGCACGAAGGTGATCGGTACCATGAACAACTGTGCCGGCGGCGTGACCCCCTGGGGCACCTACATCATGGCGGAGGAGAATTTCCACGGTTATTTCTCGGGCGATCTGCCGGAGGGCCACAAGGAAGCCGCCAACTACAAGCGCTACGGCGTTCCGGAAGGCGCTTACGAGTGGGCGAATTTCTACGATCGCTTCGACCTTGCCAAGGAGCCTAACGAGCCCAATCGATTTGGCTGGATCGTGGAGGTCGACGCCATGGACCCGACCTCGACACCGAAAAAGCGTACGGCGCTCGGCCGCACCAAGCACGAGGGCGCTGCCTCGATCGTTTCCAAGAACGGCCGCGTCGTCTTCTATCTCGGCGACGACGAGCGTTTTGACTATGTCTACAAGTTCGTGACCGACGCGCCCTTTAACGCAAGCGAGCGCGCGGCCAACATGGACTTGCTCGACGAGGGAACCCTCTATGTCGCCAAATTTGCCGAGGACGGCTCGCTGCAATGGCTGCCGCTGACCTTCGGCCAAGGACCGCTGTCGTCCGAGAACGGCTTTGCCAGCCAGGCAGATGTGCTCATCGAGACGCGCCGTGCCGCCGATCTGCTCGGCGCGACGAAGATGGACCGGCCGGAGGACGTCGAGCCGAACCCGGTCAACGGCAAGGTCTACCTCATGCTGACCAACAACACGAACCGCAAAGCCGAGCAGGTCGATGCCGCCAACCCGCGCGCCAAGAACGCGTTTGGCCATATCATCGAGATCAGCGAGGACGACGGCGAATTCGCTGCAACCTCCGGCAAGTGGGAAGTGCTGTTGAAATGCGGCGATCCCGCCGTCGCCGATGTAGGTGCATCCTTCTCGACGGACACGACCAAGAACGGCTGGTTCGGCATGCCCGACAACTGTTCCATCGATTCCGCCGGCCGCCTCTGGGTGGCGACGGACGGCAACAACAACAAGGCGACCGGACGGACGGATGGCTTGTGGGCCGTCGACACGGAAGGCGAGGCGCGCGCGACCTCCAAGCTCTTCTACCGTGTCCCAGTGGGCGCAGAGCTTTGCGGTCCGCTGCTGATTCCGGGTGACGAAACAGCCTTCGTCGCCGTGCAGCATCCGGGTGATGGCGGCGACGACTGGAGCGGTCACGGCCGCCCATCCTACTACGAGGATCTCTCCACGCGCTGGCCCGACTTCAAGGATGACATGCCGGTTCGTCCGGCGGTCGTCGCCATCACCAAGATCGGCGGCGGCAAGATTGCCGTCTGAGCGGCGGGTTCTATAGCGGCGCTAAGCCACAGAGAATGCGGCTGGGACAAGCACATCGTCCCAGCCGTTGCATTTTTTCGTCGGAGAGATCAGCCGCCCTCACTGCCTTGGCGGAGCGTGCCATCTTTTCGCCGCCGCCAGTACATTAGTTTGTAATAAAATAGGGCTACATATCCCTCCCATAATGAGGAGGGAGAACCTATGCGCGAGATGACGTTGCCGGAGGTGCTAAGCGATCCGCTGATCCGCCAGCTTATGCGGGCCGACAAGGTATCGCTTCAAGCTTTTAAGACTCTGCTTCGAGAAGCGGCTGCACGCGTTGAAGAGCAGGCTGACGCGAAGGAGGCGGCTGCGCATCAGCATGCAAGCAATCGCGCTTCGCCGAAAATCAATCCCATCCTGCAAGAGGAAGCAGTCTAGTCCACGGCCTCAAGCCGCTTGGCAATTCGTCTGGAATGAGGCGGCCGCCGCCCTCGTCACTGCCGGCCGAGTTTGCGGCTGACGAAGACCATTACGCCGCCAATCCCCAGCACGATCAGACCCCATAGGACCCAAACGCTCTGATTGATCATGAAACTGGACGAGGGATACGGGAATAGTCCGCTCCCCTGGCCTATCCAGATCAATCCGAGCAACATCAAAATCGTCCCGAGGACGTAGCCAACTTTCCGCCTCATTTGCGTTCCTCCTCCCGTAAGGCAACGAGGACTTCGATCTAGGCCTCGATGCCAACGGCGCTCTTTCCGATAATTTCCCCAAAGCGTTTCGACACTGGATCGTCAGATGCCGCAGACGACGCCAACACGACTTCCCAGCATGCATCGGCCTCCTTCAGACGGCAGACGCTCAGGATCGACTCCCGGCTTTCGGCCACCGATTCCGGCACGAGCGCGATACCCAATCCATGCCCGACGAGTTCTAATAACGTGCTGAGATCGCTTACCTCGAATGCGATCTTACGATCACTATTGGCCGTCAGAAACAGTTCGTCAATCAGCTTGCGCGTACCCAAATCCTGCTCGAAATCGACGAAGGGATAGGCGGCAATCTCTTCGATCGAAGCAATGTCGGCTGTCGCAAGCGGATGGGTTCGGCTGCAGACCACAACCAGTTCTTCGCAGGCGATCATCGTCGTCGAAATGTCGGCCGGCGGTTCGAAGACCGGCAGAAACGCCAGATCGAGCTTGCCGTTGCGTACCTTCTCGAGAAGGTGGGCCGCACCGCCTTGTATGAGGCGGACCTCGATATGAGGGTGACGCTCATGAAAACGCGCAAGCAATAGCGGCAGGTCGAGAAATGCCGGCAGGCCCTGAACAGTTCCGACATTCAGCTTCCCTGATTTCGCCTCAGTCACTGCGCTCACTGCGTCGCGCGCGTCTTTCGCTGCGGCCAGAACGATCTCCGCCTTTTCGAGCAGAGCCCGACCGGCGGCTGTCAGCCGGACTTTTCGCGTGGAGCGCACGAAGAGCTTGGCATTGAGCTCGAATTCGAGCGCCCGAATAGAACTCGATAGCGCGGACTGGACGATGTTCAAACGCTGCGCGGCCCGCGTAAAATGTTCAGCTTTTGCCGCAGCGACGAAATATTGGAGCTGGCGTAGTTCCATACGCGCCTCATTATGCATCAAAATCGATCAATCTTATCTAAATCTTCCGTTTGAAAGATGGAAGCAGCTGACGCATTCTTTCGTCAACGCCTCATCAGAGCACGTCCTGCTCAGGTAATCCCACCGTATGCTTCGTCAGCAGATCCTAACGAGGATCCTTTCGTTGAACGGCTCGGGTGAAACGGCAGAATCGGCGGAACTCGCCGGTGGGCTGGGTGCTGGAGGCTTCGAGATCGCAGCTGCAGTTGATGACGCGGCTGTTTCAATGGAGGTAAAGAATGGACTATCGCAAACTCGGCCCGAGCGGCACGATCGTGACCGCATACTGTCTCGGTACGATGACTTTCGGTGCAGAGGCGGACGAAGCCGCTTCCCACCGGCTGCTTGATGACTATTTCGCCTGGGGCGGCAATTTCATCGACACGGCCGACGTCTACAGCGCCGGCGTTTCCGAAGAGATCACCGGCCGCTGGCTGAAAGCCCGTCCCACCGAAGCCAAGCAGGCTGTGATCGCCACCAAGGGTCGCTTCCCCATGGGCGACGGGCCGAACGACATTGGCCTCTCTCGCCGCCACCTTCACGACGCGCTGAACGCGTCGCTCAAACGCCTCGGCGTCGATTACATCGATCTCTATCAGATGCATGCCTGGGATGCGCTGACACCGATCGAGGAGACGCTGCGCTTCCTCGACGACGCCGTTTCGGCGGGCAAGATCGGCTATTACGGCTTCTCGAACTATGTCGGCTGGCATATCGCCAAGGCCTCCGAGATCGCCAAGGCGCAGGGCTATACGCGTCCGGTGACGCTACAGCCGCAGTACAATCTGCTCATGCGCGACATCGAGCTCGAGATCGTCGCGGCCTGCCAGGACGCGGGCATGGGCCTGCTTCCCTGGTCGCCGCTCGGCGGCGGCTGGCTGACGGGCAAGTACAAGCGCGACCAGGCGCCGACGGGCGCTACCCGCCTCGGCGAAAACCCAAAGCGGGGTGGCGAAGCCTATGAGGCCCGCAATGCGCAGGACCGCACCTGGGCGATCATCGGTGCTGTCGAGGAAATCGCCAGGGCACGCGGCGTCAGTATGGCCCAAGTGGCGCTTGCCTGGGTCGCCGCCCGTCCCGCCGTCACCTCCGTCATCCTCGGCGCCCGCACGCCGGAACAGCTTTCGGACAACCTCGGTGCTGCCAAGCTGACGCTGTCGGATGAGGAGATGCAGAAGCTCACCGATGTCAGCGCGCCGACGCCCGGCCAGTACCCTTACGGCCAGCATGGTATCAACCAGCGCCACCGTAAGATCGAGGGCGGCCGCTAAGCGATAAAGCGGCGTCAGATCCTGGCGCCGCTTGTCTTATCGAAAAGATGCAGATGGCTCGGATCGACGGCGACCCCGATCGTATCGCCACCACGAACCAAGCCGCGGCCTGTCTCGACAATCGTAAGCTCCGGCGTGGTTGCGGCTGTGACGAAGGTCGACGAGCCGGTCGATTCCACAAAGGCGACCGGTACGTCGAACGTCCCCTGCCCCTGGCCTGATATCCCGAGATGTTCAGGGCGAAGACCGGCCGTGACCTTGCGACCCGGCTGCAACTGGTGGCCGGTTGCGATCGTCTGCTTTACCGGCCCGAGATCGAGCGCCAGGCTTCTGCCGTCCTCACCGACGATGGCCGGAATGAAGTTCATGGCGGGCGAGCCGATGAAACCGGCAACAAACTTGTTGGCCGGGCGGTCATAAAGGTCGAGCGGTTTGCCCTGCTGCTCGATAACACCGTCTCGCATCACGACGACGTGGTCGGCCATGGTCATGGCTTCGATCTGGTCGTGCGTGACGTAGACCGAGGTCGCATGCAGCCGGTCGTGCAGGGCGCGGATTTCCTTACGCATATGGACGCGCAGCGCCGCATCAAGGTTCGACAGCGGTTCATCGAACAAAAATGCCTTCGGATGACGGATGATCGCGCGGCTCATGGCGACACGCTGCCGCTGCCCGCCGGAAAGCTCGCGCGGATAACGCTTCAGGAGGTGCGATAGACCGGTGGTGGCGGCAACTTCCTCCGCTGCCTTTTTGGCGTCAGCCTTCGCCACGCCTCGGATCCGCAGGCTGTAGGTCAGGTTCTTCTCCACCGTCATGTGCGGATAGAGCGCATAGGACTGGAAGACCATGGCGACGTCGCGCTTGCGTGGCGGCACGTTGGTCATCAGCTCACCGGCTATCTTCAGCTCGCCTTCGGAAATCCTCTCAAGCCCTGCAAGCGAGCGAAGGAGCGTGGACTTGCCGCAGCCGGACGGACCGACCAGAGCGACGAACGTGCCCTTTGGAATCGACAGGTTGATGTTTTTCAGGGCATGAAATGCGCCATAGTGCTTGTTGACGCCGCTGAGCTCGATCTGAGGGGTCATTTGAGGGCTCCCGAGGTAAGGCCGGATACGATGCGGCGCTGCAAGAGAACGAAGATGGCAAGGATCGGCGTTACATACATCGTGGCGTAGGCCATGATGTTGTTCCACTCGTTGGTGTTCGGTCCCATGAAGGAGTTGAGACCGACACTCGCCGGCTGAAGCTCGGCCGCTTGGATCATCGACTTGGAATAGACGAACTCGCCGAAGGCCTGCATGAAGATCAGGATGGCGCTGACGAGGATGCCGTTGCGGGCAAGCGGCAGCACGATGTTGAAGAAGGCGCCGACGCGGCTGTTGCCATCGACGAGAGCCGCCTCCTCGAGCTCCTGCGGCACCGCCATGAAGGTTGCCCGGACGAGGACGACGAAGAAGGGCATGCTCTTTGCAGCAATCGCGATCACCACGGCAAGGCGCGGATAGTTCAGCATGCCGAGTTGCGAGAAGCCGACGAAGATCGGCGTCACCATCAGCGAGGCAGGCAGCACCTGCAACATCAGGATCAGGAAGAGGCCGATATCCACCCAGACATTGCGATAGCGCGCCAGGACGTAGGCACAACCGACCCCAAGCACCGTGATCAGCGTCACCGCGCCGAGGGCGATCACCAGCGAGTTCCAGAGATAGCGGCCCATCTGGCGGCTTTCCCAGACATAGCCATAGGTGCCCCATTGCGGCGAGGACGGCCAGAAGCTCGGCGGCGTCGCGAACATCTCCGAGCCGCTCTTCAGCGTCGTGATGTACATCCAATAGAGCGGGAATAGATAGATCGCCGCCATGATGACGGCGGCCGCGAGCATCAGGCGGTTGCGTGCGGTCTCGCTCATCCGCGCACCTCATGGCGTGTCGAGCGGACATAGACGATCGAGGCGAACATGACGAAGACGATCATGATCACGGAGATCGTTGCTCCCTTGGCGAAGTCATACTGGCGGAAGGAAAGATCCCAAGCCCAGTATTGGGTAACGTTGGACGAATTGTTCGGCCCGCCGGAGGTAATGGCGGCAAAAAGGTCGAACTGCTGCAGCGTGAAGATCAGGCCGAGGGCAATGATAGCGCCGATCGTCGAGCGCATCATCGGAAGGGTGATCGTCCAGAAGCGCTGCCAGGCATTGGCACCGTCGAGTTCGGCCGCCTCGTAGAGATCGCCCGGAATGCCGGACAGGCCGACGGAGAGCAGGATCATGTTAAAGGCGGTTCCGAGCCAGATATTGGCGATGATGACGGCGTAGAGCGAATAATGCGGGTCCGAGCGCCAGAAGATATTGCCCGAGATGATGCCGCTTTCCTTCAGGATGAAGTTGAGGACACCGAAGTCACCGGAAAGGATCCAGTTCCAGATGGCGCCGACGACCAGGCCGGGCATGACCCAGGAGACGAGGAAGAGGCCGCGCAGCCATGAGGCGCCGGGGAAATTGACCCAGAAGAATAATGCCAGGCCGAAACCGATCAGGAACTGCCCGGCGATCGAGCCCACGACAAAGATCAGCGTATTGTAGAGGATCGGCAGTGTTTCGGGCTGTGCGAAGAGTTCCACATAATTCCTGAAGCCGACGAAGGGGCGCGAGAAGGTCCCGAGGCTGAACATGTCGACCTCCTGGAAGCTCATCACGACGTTGTAGATGAGCGGCAGGCCTGCCATCAGGAACAGAAAACCGAGCGGAAGGGCGACGAGCACAATATCGAAACCGCGGCCATCCCTAACGCTGGAAAGGATCCTTCTCATGGGTCCTCCGATGCTCCGAACGGAGCCGCCTTGCGCTTGCGCGGAAGACAGCCCCTGCCGGGAGGAAGTGATTGGATGGCGCTGAGGCCAGCCGGTGAAACTCTCCTTCTCCCCGGCGGGGAGAAGATGCCCGTCAGGGCAGATAAGGGTGAGCGACAAAGGAGCGAACGGTCGAACGACAGCGAGATCGAACCGGCCGTGGCCCGTCATCCGGCCCTCCGGGCCACCTTCTCCCCGAGGGGAGAAGGGAAAGCCATCGTCAGCCCAAGACAGCCTTGATCTTGTCGGCCGCCTGGTCGAGGGCATCCTTGGCACTCATCTGGCCGGTGAGAGCCGCCTGGATGGCGTCCTGGATCGCCTTGGAGATCTTCGGCCATTGCGGATGCGGACCACGGGGCTGGGCATACTTCATTTGCTCGAGGAAGACCTTGAGCGCTGCATCCTTGAGCGGCTGGCCGGTTTCCGGAATGGTCAGGTCCGAACGCGCCGGAAGCTGGCCGAAATCCTTGAACATGCGGTCGTCCTGCGAGACGAAATATTCGAGAACCTTGAATGCTTCCTCCGGATGCTGCGTATTGGCGAAAATCGCCCAGTTGAAGTCACCCATGGCCGACGAGCGCTTTGCGCCCTCCTCCGGAACAGGCAGGAGAGCAACGCCCCAGTCGAACTTCGCTTCCTTCAGCATGCGGTCGAGCTCCCAGGGACCCGAGATCGCCATGGCCGCATTGCCGGAGTTGAAGGTTCCCGTCGAATCCCACTGGCTGCGTGTCAGCGTATCCGGCGACGCAAGCTTCTCATCGATGATCTGCTTCCACGCCTCCAGCGCCTTGACCGCGCCGTCGGTATTGATGCTGTCGTAGCTGGCGCCGGCCATCTGCGCCCAGGGAAGAAACTGGAACGTGCCTTCTTCATTGGCCTTGGCGGAGAAGGTGATGCCGTAGACGTTCTTTGAAGGGTCGGTGAGTTTCTTCGCGTCCTCGACAAGCTCGGCCCAGGTCTGCGGCGGCTTGTTCGGGTCGAGCCCGGCGGCCTTGAACATATCCTTGTTGTAGTAGAGGGCGATCGTGTTGGTGGCCTTCGGAATGCCGTAGTATTTGCCGTCCCACATCACGGATTTCAGCGGTCCCGGGAAGTAGTTCTCTGGTTTTACGACCGTCGACTTCGAGATCATGTCGGTGAGATCGAGAAAAGCGCCGCGCGAAGAAAACAGCGCGTGCTCGGGATTGTCGACCGCGATGATATCCGGCGCCTGCCCCGTGGAATAGGCACGCATTGCTTCGCTGACAACATCGTCGAACTGGATCTGGCGATATTCGACCTTGATGCCATTGTTCAGCTTGTTGAAATCTTTGACGAGGTTAGGAGCCGGCTGGATGTCGCGGTCGAGCGACCAGACGGTGATGGTAACGTCGTCAGCCTTGGCGGAAAGGCCGAAGAGCGAGACGCCGGCGAGCGCCAGAGCGCCAAGAACTGCGAATTTGCGGATAGCCATAGTTCTCCTCCTTTGTGGTTATCCTCCAGTGTCCGGCAGTTCCTCCTCGCCGGACACATTCCTATCAAGCGGCGTCAGCGACGAAGTCGCCGCCCCGGGCATGCTTCAGATAATTCAGTGCATGAACCTGGCCGGTCATCTCCAGCTCGTTGCGATAGACCGGGTCGTGCCACCCCTCGATGTCGATCGAGCCCGACCAGCCGGCGAGACGCAGCTCGGAAATGATGTCCGTCCAGTTGCTGTCGCCGAAGCCCGGCGTACGCATCAATACGAATTTCTCCTTGCCGAAGATGCCGTGTTCCTTGATGACATCCCAACGGATCGTCGCGTCCTTGCCGTGGACGTGGAAGATCTTCTTGGCCCATTTGCGGATCTGCCGCAGCGGCTCGATCAGATAGACCATCTGATGGCAGGGCTCCCATTCGAGGCCGATATTGTCGTCCGGCGTCTCGTTGAAGATCAGCTCCCAGGCGTCCGGATTATGGGCGATGTTCCAGTCGCCTGTCGCCCAGTTGCCGTCCATGGCGCAGTTCTCGAAAGCGATCTTGATGCCCTTGTCGGCGGCGCGCTTGGCCAGCTCGCTCCAGATCTCCTTGTAGCGCGGCAGGCTGTCGGTCAGCGGCTTGCCGCGAACGCGGCCGGTAAAGCCGGCTACGCAGGTGGCGCCGAAGTGATGCGCGTTGTCGATGCAGTCCTTCCAGCCCTGCAGTGTCTGCAGGTCGATGTCGGTTTCTTCCAGCGGATTGCCGAACATGCCGAGGGTCGAGATCGTGATGTCGCGGTCACCGATCGCATCCACGCAGCGCTTGCCGAGCTCGGCGAGATCCTGCCCGTTGGTCGTCTGCCAGAAAAAAGGTTCGAAGCTCTCAAAACCCAGATCGGCGATCTGGGCGATGCGCTTGTCGGCGCCGCCCTTCGAGGCGCTCACCATGGTTCCGATACGAATGGATTTTGCAGGGTTGCTCACGTCATCTATCCTTATGCTGAAATTTCAATGCGCTTTCCGGTCTTTGCGCTCTCGATCGCGCCGAAGACCATGGCAAGGCTTCTGATGTTGTCGCTGCTGACCGTCTCCGGCCGCTTGCCGGTACGAATGGCGTCGACGAAGCTCGCGATCACGCTGGTGTGGCCGTGCGTCTCTTCGTCATGCTCGGGGCCGGGAACGTTTACCGGCGCAAAGCCGTGCAGGAGGCCGGGCTCGCCTCCGGAGACGGCCGCGCTGAAATTGTCAGCACCATCCCACGTGAGCATGCCCTTGGAGCCCACGAGCCGCCATTCACTCTCCCAGCTCGTGCGCTTGCCTTCGGCGCACCAGGAGCCGCGATAGGTGAAGACCACGTCGTCGGAGAATTCGAAGGTGGCGTTGGCGGAAGCGCCGTGACGGTACCAGGAGCCCTCAGGGTTCTTCTCGACGCAATAGACGGCGAGCGGCTTCTTGCCGGCAACATAGCGTGCGGCATCGAAGGTATGGATCGCCATGTCGAGCAGAAGGACATTGTCCATCTCCTCGCGGAAGCCGCCGAAATGCGGGGCGATGAAGAAGTCGCAATGGATGCCAGTCAGATCGCCGATCGCACCGCTTTCAACAAGGCGGCGCATGCGCCGGACACCCGAGATGAAGCGCCGGTTTTGAATGATCGCGTGTATCTTGCCCGTTTCGGCCGCAAGATCAATCAGTGCAGCACCTTCCGCGAGCGACGTCGCCATTGGCTTTTCGCTGAGCACATGGCAACCGGCCTTGAGTGCTGTGGAAACCACATCGAAACGGGCAGCCGGGACCACGACGTCGAACACGACATCCGTCTTCGTCTTGGCAAGGACCTCCGAAAGGTCTGTGCTGATGACAGCGGCGCTCAAACCGAACTCCGCAGCGAGCGCTTCGGCGACGGCGGGGTTCAAATCGACGAGGCCGACCACCTCGATCGCTTCGGCCAGCGCCGGCGTTTCGTTGATCGCGCGCAGCCAACCCTTGGACATAGCTCCGCACCCGCACAAAACGGCATTCAATTTCACGATTTCCTCCCGCGGCGCGTTCTCTAGAAACCTCCGAAAACGCGCTCCGTAAACGTTTACGATCCTAAGCGGAAACATTTCCTGCTGTCAAGGGAGGCAAAAAATAGAAGAATTGCTGCGGAAAACACCAGCGAAAGCGTGCCCTTAAGGCGGTTTGCGCCGCAGTGCAGCACAAAAAAATTGTCCCTGTCATCTGGCTGTTAAACAAACATTCTACTAAGCTCCCGATCGGATTGCACAGCCGTGCAATGGGAGGAGACATGATGAGCCAGGACGCGTTTCTGGAACTGAATTCTGTTGCCTGCAGATACGGCAGCACCAAGGTTCTGAACGATATCAACCTCAGCATTGAGCGCGGCGAATTCGTCGCGCTGCTCGGCTCGTCAGGCTGCGGCAAGACGACCCTGCTCAGGGTTCTCGCAGGGTTCATCGCCCCCTCCTCCGGCAAGGTCTCCGTGCGCCACCGCGACGTGACCCATCTGCCGCCCGACAAGCGTGGCATGGCGCTGGTCTTCCAGTCCTACGCGCTTTGGCCGCACATGACGGTGGCGCAGAACATTGGCTACGGCTTGAAGCTCAAGGGCGTCGCAAAGGCGGAAATCGCGAGCCGTGTCGCCGCCATGCAGACCCTTCTTGGCCTCGACGGGCTTGGAGCGCGCAAACCGGCAGCGCTCTCCGGCGGCCAACGCCAGCGCGTCGCCCTCGGGCGCGCGCTAGCGGTCGATCCCGAAATCCTGCTCCTCGACGAGCCGCTTTCCAACCTTGATGCCCGCATCCGCCTGACTGTGCGCCACGAGCTGCGGGCGCTGCAGCGGCGCCTCGGCATCACTGCGATCCATGTAACGCACGACCGCGAGGAAGCCATGGTGATGGCCGACCGCATCGTCATCTTGAATGCCGGGCAGATCGCCCAGCAGGGAACGCCGGAAGAGGTCTATAACCACCCCGCATCCGCCTTCGTTGCAGCCTTCATGGGCGCGGAGAACGTGCTTTCACTGCAAGGCGCGCCGCAGGGCGAAAGCTTTGCGATCTCCGCAGGGCCGGCCAATGCGGCAGGCAGCGTGCCGCTATCCGGCCGAGGGCTGCGCGCCGGCGCCGTCGAGGCGCGCTTCCGGCCGGAAGCCGCCCAGTTGTTGCCGCCCGACATGCCGGTCGCCGTGCCCGGCATGACCTTCGAAGGCGAGGTTGCGGCCGTCAGCTACCCCGGCGGCCACTGGCGCCATTCAGTGAAGCTCGGCGAACGCGAGATCATGGCCGATGCATCGCGCGCCTTCGAGCCGGGCAGCCGCGTCAAGGTGCATGTCGGCGCCGACGCACTCTTCCTCTTCAATTCGCCGGAGTCCAACCCGGCCATTTCCGTTTCCCGGTCCGCGGCCGGGAAAGCGCACGCATGACTTTATCCCTTTGAACCCATGGAGACGTACTCATGAAGAGACTGACCTATGCAGCTTTCGCCGTCGCCCTCGCCGCCCTGCCCGTCAAGGCCGAGGACCTGACCGTCGCAACCGCCGGCGACCAGAACATGGTCGACTACATCAACCAGTATCTCGGGCCGCTCTTTGAAAAGGCCTACCCGGGCAATACCGTCCGCGCCGTCGGCACCGGCCCCGGCGACGCCGGCTCGCAGAAGATCCTCGAGCGCTTCGACGCCCAGCAGGCTGCCAACAGCAGCGCTTGGGACATCGACGTCGCCGTCGTCCACGAGAAGTTTGCCGGCCCGATGGTCCAGAAGGGCTATCTCGAAAAGTACCGCGGCTCGATCGACACCGGCAAGCTCGTCTCGCGCGACAATGCCAAGAACGCACTCGGCTCCGACGTCGACGGCTACGTCATGCCGATGTTCAACAGCCAGACGGCAATCGCCTATAACCCGACGCTCGTTCCGAACCCGCCGAAGAGCTATACCGAGCTTGCCGCATGGGCCAAGGAACATCCGAAGCAGTTCGGCTACAACGGCATCAAGGGCGGCGCTTCCGGCGTCAGCTTCGTCATGGGCTGGATCTACGCCTTCGGCGGCGGCGATGCCAACAACCTGATGACCGGTCCGTTCAAACAGGACGAAACCACCAAGTGGGGCGACGCCTTCAAGAGCCTCGCCGACTTCACCAAGAACGCGACGCTGACCCCCGGCAACGCCGGCACGCTGGATCTGCTCTCCCGCGGCGAAATCGCCATGGGCCCGGTCTGGGTCGACATGTTCTACTCCTGGCAGGCCAACGGCCAGCTTCCGCCGGACCTGAAGCTCATCCTGCGGGCTCCGGGCATGCCGGGCCAGCCGATGCACTACGTCGTTCCGGCAAAGGCGTCGCACAAGGATCTCGCCGAGAAGTTCATCGCGCTCGCTACCAGCCCTGAAGTTCAGGCTGACGGCATCGTGAAGAAGTTCAACTGGTATCCGGGCATCGACGCCCAGTACGTCAAGCCGAAGCTGGACGATGCGACCTGGAACAAGCTGTTCGTCGACATCACGCCGGATGACCTTGCCACCAAGGGCAAGCCCTTCCCGATCGCCCAGTACAACAACGCGATCCTCGAAGCCTACGAACAGTCGGTCAAGTAACGAAAACTGTCTTCTCCCCAGCGGGGAGAAGATGTCCGAAGGACAGATGAGGGGGTGAGCGACGAAGGAGCGAACGGCCGGCGCAGGCAGGCCGCTTCCCAACCGAACCGCCCCCTCATCCAGCCCTCCGGGCCACCTTCTCCCGAGGGGAGAAGGGAACAAGAAACGAGGTCGAACGATGTCCAGACGCCTCCTCGGTCTCCTGCTCGTGCTGCCGGCACTTGCGGTGATCGCCTTCCTCTTCATCTTGCCGCTGGTCATGTCGGCGGTCGGCGCTTTCCGCGTGGAAGACGGAGGCTTCGGCTGGGACAATTTTTACAAGACCTTCGATCTCTACATGAAAGACATCGTCTTTTCGGTGGTGATCATCACCATCTCGGCCATCCTCATCGGCCTCGCCTCAGTCGCGATCGGCGGCTATCTCACCCTCGGCGAACATCCGGCCGCTGTCGCAATACTGCGCTGGCTCTATCGCTGGCCGATGTTCATTCCTTTCATCGTCGTCGGTCAGATCCTGCGCACCTTCCTTGCCAAGAGCGGGCTAATGAACAGCACGCTGATCAGCCTCGGCCTTCTGACGCCGATCGACGCACAGAGCTATCTCGACTGGCGCGGCATCATCATTGCCTTCGTCTGGAAGCAGACACCCTTCGTCGCCCTGCTCGTTGCCGGCGCCATGGCGTCGGTCAACCGCGACACGATCGAAGCCGCCCGCAATCTCGGCGCCTCGCGGCTGCGCATCCTTTTCGAGATCCTCGTCCCGCAGGTTTCGGTGACGCTGACCGTCGGCCTCATTCTTTCTTTTGTGACCATGATGTCGGTTCTTTCCGTGCCACTGATGATCAATGCACAATCGCCGACCATGCTGACGGCCGACATAGCCTTCCGAGTGAACGCCTATGGCGACTATGGCGTCGCCAACGCGCTCGGACTTGTATCGCTGGTGCTCGCCTCGTCGGTCGCCTGGATCTATCTGCGCCAGAGCCTGAAGGAGCGCGCATGACCACCGCCACGCTTTCCGCTTCGCAATCGCGTCCCATGGCTGCGCTCTGGTGGATCCCTCGCGCCATCGTCTTCGGGCTGCTCGCCTTTTTCATCTTCGGCCCGCTGGCGAACCTCCTGCTCTGGACGGTGGCGGAGAAGTGGTACTTTCCGCACAGCCTGCCGCTGCAATACGGCTTCAGCAGCTGGGCTAAGGTCTTTGCGCCCCGTGGCGGCGCGCTGGAGTCGCTCAGCAATTCGCTGATTGTCGCCGTGCTGACCGTCGTCCTGTCACTGCTTCTGGCGATCCCGGCCGGCTATGCGCTGGCGCGGCTGAAGCTACCCTTCCGCGCGCTGATCCTGCTTGCTTTCCTCATACCCCAGGCCTTTCCGAACCTGACGGTCTATGTGAACGTCGCGCGTATCTTCTACGAGATCCGGCTGAACGGCACGATCCTCGGCGTCGTGCTGGTGCATGCGTCTCATGGACTGGTCTATGCGGTGTGGATTGCGACTGCGGCCTTTTCGGCAATCGACGAGGAACTGGAGCAGGCAGCGCGCTCCACCGGCGCCGGTGCTTTCCGCGCCTTTATGGACATCACCCTTCCCCTTGCCGCGCCAGGGCTGATGGCGAGCGCCATCTTCGTCTTCCTCGAAAGCCTCGACGAATTCACCGGCAGCTACTTCGTCGGAGCACCGGATGTGAACATGCTGCCGCTATTGCTCTATACTGCAGGCGCCGGTGGTAATTATCAGATCGCCTCGATCACGGCCCTCTTGCTGCTCATTCCGTCCTTGGCTTTTATGCTGATCGTTGAGAGATTCCTGAAGGCAGACGTCCTGTCCCGTGTGGGGCACTGAGAGATTGCCATGAACGACGGCCCGACGAACGACGCAAAGAGCCAGCGCAAAGAGCGGATGCGCTTTGTGAGTGCCGAGCAGGTTGCGCAACTCGCGGGCGTTTCGCGCTCCGCGGTGTCGCGCACTTTTACGCCGGGCGCCAGCGTCGCGCCCGCGACCCGCGAAAGGGTGCTGAAAGCCGCCCAAGAGCTCGGCTATCACGTCAACGACCTCGCGCGCGGCGTGCTCGCCAACCAGAGCCGGCTTGTCGGCATCGTAGCGACGAAGCCGGAAGTGGGCTTTCGCGCCCATCTGGCAGCAGCGCTCGCCAAGTTCCTGATCCAGCGCGGCAGCATTCCGATCCTCATCAACACCGGTCAAACCGAAGAGGAACTGCTCGCGGCCCAAAAGATGCTGATCGGCCACCGGGCCGAAGCGACGATCATTCTTTCCGGCTCGCCACCCGCCAACTTCGTGGAGCTCGCGCACCGCAACGGCCAGCCGCTGGTGGTGATCGGCCGCACGGAGCCGGATGCAGACCATGTCAGGGCGGGGAACTCCGAAGCTTCCCGCAAGGCGGCGAAGGCATTTTTCGACCAGGGCCGCCGGCGGCTTGCTGTCGCCGCTTCCGATTCGGCGACGTCCAGCATCGCAGAGCGCGAAACCGCCTTCAAGGCGGCAGCCGAGGCCCTCGGGGCGACCGTCTCGATCGGCCGCGGCAAGGATTCCGATTATGACAGCGGCATTGCCGCTGCAAAGCAGCTGTTCTCCGAGGCTGAACGGCCGGACGCGGTTTATTGTGCGAATGACCAGATCGCCTTCGGGCTCATGGACTATGTCCGCACGACGCTCGGGCTGCGCATCCCCGAAGACGTTGCCGTCATCGGCTTCGACGACGTGCCGGAGGCAGCCTGGCTGAGCTACCGGCTCACGACGTTCCGGCAGGACCCTGTCGTGATGGCGCGCCGCGCCGTCGAGCTGGTGGAAAAGCGCCTTGCCAACCCCGACCTGCCCCCCGCCTATGAACGAGTCATCCCAGAGCTGATCGTCCGGGACAGCTTCGTACCCTGACCCAGAAAGACATCCATGCATTGCGAATTCCCCTATGATCCGCGTTTCGTACTCGCACGCCAAGTGATCCTCGACGCCGCCACAAAGGCGCGTTCTTATTTTGCCGATCTCGCCTCGTTGGAGAGCAGCCAGAAGCTCAACGGCCAGGATGTCGTGAGCGAAGCCGACAAGGCAATCGAAGCACTAATCCGCGCAAGGATCGCTGCGAGCTTTCCGGATGACGGCGTGCTCGGCGAGGAGGAAGGTCTCAAAGAAGGACCATCCGGCTATCTTTGGGTGATCGATCCGATCGACGGCACCAGCTGTTTTATCCACGGCATCGACCAATGGTGCATTTCGATTGCCGTCATGAAGGGCCGCGACACGGTGCTGGGGCTGATCTGCCAGCCGTCGGGCGGCGACCTTTTCGTCGCGAAGAAAGATGCCGGGGTACAGCTCAACGGACGGCCGGTGAATGTCAGCCATACGAGCACCATTTCGACCGGCCTGCTCGGCGTCGGTGCCAATTTCCGCATTCCGCTGCGGCAGGTCTCTTGCTTCATCCAACTCCTTCTCGAGGCAGGCGGCATGTTCATCCGCAACGGTTCCGGCGCGCTGATGCTGGCGCAGGTCGCCTGCGGCCGCCTTGCCGGCTACTACGAGCCGCATATCAACGCCTGGGATTGCGCGGCTGGCCTGCTGATGGTCCGGGAAGCCGGCGGGTGGACCGCCGAATTTCCGGGTGAAGGCCGCACCCTTCAAACCGGCGGCCCCGTCATCGCCGCCGGAGCACAGATGCGTGAAGAACTGCTCGCACTCGTCGCGCGCTCACTCGAAGACGCCGGAACCTTTTCATGAAGCTCATCCATGTTTCCGATTTCCATCTCGTTCCAGCAGGTCAGATGCTGCTTGGCCTCGATCCAGCGGCGCGCATGGATGCATGCCTTTCGGACATCGAAAGGTTCCATTCCGATGCAGCGCTGGTCGTGGTCTCGGGCGATCTTTCCGAAACCGGCGGGGAAGAGACCTATCGGATCCTCAAGGAGCGCGTTTCGCGTTCGTCGCTGCCCATCCGGCTGATGCTCGGCAATCACGATGTCCGGGCAAACTTTGCGGCCGTGTTCCCGGATCAGATGAGCGGCAACGGCTTCGCGCAGGCTGCAATCGACCTGCCCCAGGGCCGCGTGATCACGCTCGATACACTCGACGACGGAAAGGTGACGGGCAGGCTCTGCGCCACCCGGATTTCATGGCTCAGGGAAAAGCTCGAAGAAGCGAGGGACCGCCCCGTCTATATTTTCATGCATCACCCTCCGGCGAGGGTGCATATTCCAGCGCTCGACCGCATCGGCCTTGCCGAGCCTGAGGGTTTCTTCGATCTCGTGAGCGGGCACAACAACGTGCGGCATGTTTTCGCCGGCCATCTGCACCGCCTCGTCACCGGCAACTGGCAGGGCGTTCCCTTCACCATCCTGCGCAGCACGAACCACCAGACGGCGCTCGATTTCGTCTCGGAGAAGACCTCCAATGCGTTCGAGGCGCCGCTTTATTCGATCATCTTCGCCGAACCGGATTCGCTCGTCATCCACTTCCACCAGTTTCAGGATTAGCTGGCGAAGCTGCTTTCCGGAAACGTTTTCCTATGGCAATAAGAACGGATTACACGTTTCGATCCGGGAGGAAGATCGCCGCAGATGAAAGGTATCCGCCAGCTTGCCGAGCATCTCGATATCTCCATCGGGACCGTTTCCCGTGCGCTGAACGGAAAGCCAGACGTCAATGAGGAAACGCGCAAGCGCGTGCTCGCTGCGGCCGAAGAGCTCGGCTACGTAGCGAACCAGTCCGGCCGCAGCCTCCGGCAAGGGACCACCAATGCCATCGGCCTGATGATCGAATCCAACAAGGAAACGGTCGAAAACAGTGACAACTTCTTTCTTGGCCTGACGGGCGGTCTGCAGAGCGTGTTTTCGCGACACAAGCTCGACCTAGTGATGCTCCCCTGCCCCAGCGACGAAGACCCGTATGAGTATCTGAAGCGCATGGTGGCGCGGCGTGTCGTCGACGCGATGATCATTTCGGCAACGCAGAGAATCGACCGGCGTATCGACCTCTTGGTGAAGGCGAAGATACCCTTCGTGGCGCTCGGACGCAGTTCGTCAGGCGGAAGCCATCCGTGGATCGACCTTGATTTCGAGGGTGTCGCGGCATCAGCGGTCGCGCGGCTAGTCGCCAAGGGACATCGCAAGATCGCGGTCGCCGCACCGTCGAGCGATATCAACCTCGGCTATATTTTCGTCGACGCCTATCGGCAGGCGCTCGAGCGGCACGGCATAAAATACGACCCCAAGCTCGTCATCCGCGTCAAGTCGAGCGAGCAAGGCGGCTACCAGGCCGGGCACGAATTGCTGCTGCTGGAAAGCAAACCGACGGCCATCATCCTGATTTACGAGTTGATGGCGATCGGCCTCTACAGGCGGCTCATGGAGGCTGGTGTCGTCCCAGGCCGGGATCTGGCCGTGATCGGCTTCCGCGAAGAGCCGCGTGCAAAATTTCTGCAGCCGGCGCTCACCTGCTTCCGCATGTCGCTGCGCGATCTCGGCGTCGAACTTGCAGAGACGCTGCTTGCAGCCATGCCCGTCTATGCAAACTTCTATCCAAAAGGGGCGCACAACACGATCTGGCCGCTGGAACTGGTTCCCGGCGAAAGCGATGCCTTTTCCCTCGGGTCGTGAGAAAGGCCGCGCTCAATTCAAGCGCGGCTCTGATTGTCATTCGGCCGGTGCTGCGGTAGCACGGCGGCCGAGGGCTACTTGGGTTACGATGAAGGCGAACAAAGCGCAGACCGCGATACCCGCCGCCATCGGAAGCGCCGTGCCGTCGGCAAAGAGGCTCGACACGACCATCGCGACGGCCGCGATGACGAAATGCAGTGTGCCCATCAGCGACGAGGCAGTGCCGGCGATCTCGCCGTGATCTTCCAGGGCAAGAACCGCGCTCGTCGGGATGACGAGACCGAGGAAACCGTAGCCGGCAAAGAGGAATGCGGCCATCACTGGAAGCTGGTTGAGGCCGGTCGCCATCACCACCGCCATGACCACCATGACAAGGGAGAAAGCGGTGACTGCGGTACGCATGACGCGAACGAGGCCGAAACGTTCGCCGAGCCATCCGGTCGCCTGCGACACTGCGAAGAACGATACCGCATTGATCGAGAAGGCGAAGCTGTATTGCGTCGGCGTCAGGCCGTAATGCTGGATGAGCACGAAAGGCGAGTTCGCCAGATAGACGAGGAAGCTCGAAATCCCGAGCCCGCCGATGAAGGTCAGCGTCAGAAAGTTCTTGTCACGCAGCAAGAAACGATAGGCTGACATCGCGCTGCCGAGGCTGCTGCCCTTGCGGTCCTTTTCCGGGCGGGTTTCAACGAGCTGCGTCGCAAGCAGGAGAAGCCCGATGAAGGCGGCGACCATGACCGCCCAGAAGACGCCGCGCCAGCCATAGAACTCGATGACGGCGCTGCCGGCAAGCGGAGCGAGAATGGGCGAGATCGAGAAGACGAGCATTAGGAGCGACATCAGGCGGGCAGCCTGCACGCCGGTATGCATATCCCGGACGACAGCACGCGGAATGACCATGCCCGCCGCGCCTCCGATGCCCTGGATGAAACGGAAGGCAATCAAAGTCTCGATGTTCTGCGCCAGCGCGCAGCCAACGCTGGCGATAGTGAAGATGCCGATACCCAGGTAGAGCGGCAACTTGCGGCCCCACATATCTGACAGCGGCCCGTAGAGCAGCTGCGCAAGTGCAAAGGAAATGAAGAAGGAAAGCAGGCTCAGCTGGGTTACGCTGTTATCCGAGCCCAGATCGGCGCCGATGGACGGCAGCGCCGGCAGATACATGTCGATGGCAAACGGACCTATGGCCGACAAAAGGCCAAGGACGAGCGCCATGCGAAAGAATGAAGCAGTCATTTTGGTGATCTTTCATAAAAGCGCAGCGGTTCAATGATGATTGATCGCTGTCGCGACGCGCTTGGGAGATGCGTCAGCAAATACAAACCGATGTGTCAACTATTTTGGACATGCGTGTAAAATTAGACAGCATTGTCTAAAACGTCAAGACGCCTTATCTTTGACGAATGAAAAATCTCGCGACACCCGAAAAGAGATCAGACGGTCCAACCCAGCGCGGCCAGTTCAAGAAGCGCACCTCTATCCTGGAAGCGGCCGCGGATGTTTTCTGCCGCCAGGGCTTTGCGGGGGCCAGCCTCGATGAGATCGCGGTGGAGGCCCATGTCTCCCGTCAAACGATCTACAATCATTATTGCGAGAAGGAGACCTTGTTCGTCGCCGTCGTTGATGACGTTCTGAAGCGCGCCAATTCGATGCTTTTTTCGATGCTCGCTACATTCCCGGCCAATGCGGACAATCTGGAAGAGGACCTCGTCGCCTTTTTGATCCGCATCAACAAGAACTGCGTCTGCAACCACGATGGAAAATTTCTCCGTCGCCTCGTTCAAACCGAGGGCGAGCGCTACCCGCATCTGTTCGAGACCTGGCGCCAGCAGGGCCCCGACCGGATCATCTCCGCGCTCGGCGCTCTTTTTGCGCGGCTGAGCGCAAGCGGTGCGCTGAAGATAGACGATTTCGACGTCGCGGCGCGGCAATTCCTTGCTCTCGGAAATGCTGACCTGCAGATCATGATGCTGTTCGGCCAGGCGCCGACAGACGAACAACTCGAAAGTGCCGCCCGCAACGCGGTGCGGACGTTCCTTCGGGCCTACGGCGCTGACAGGCTCGCGGCCGGGGCACAACTTGCCGCCGTCAGTGGCTAACTTTCAGGCGAACGCCAGCATTTGCGCCGGCACCGCGGCCAACATACCGTTGCGGCGCGCGACAGCATATTTCAGGGACTGTTCGACGACCGATGGCATGACCGGCTTGCTGACGACGCCGAGCGTACCTTCTACTCCTCCCGCGACCATCTCGGGATTAGCTGTCATGAAGACAACGGCGATGCCATAATCTTCCGCTAGCCTGCGGCCGATTTCCGGCCCGGTTGCACCGTCCGACAAATTGACATCCACAAAGGCAATCTCCGCCGTGGGGGCAAACCGCAGAGCCTGTTCCGTGTTTGCCGCAAAACCCGTCACTTCCATACCCATGGAGTGAACGGTCGCTTCGAGATCGAGGGCGATCAGGAACTCGTCCTCCACTATCAATACTCGCTGATTCATCAGGTTATCCCGTAGCCAGCTACGCAAGACATTCGTGGCCATCACCCCATCCCCCGTTGACCCAGGCACGCGAAAGATGTCGTCCCGGCCGGATTAACGTCGCCGGAACTTGAGTCGATAACGACGTCGAGCGAGAAATGTTCCGTGCCGATACGCTTAATTTTTACGTTAACTATTTGGTAAGGTTGATAAATTCTTAAAGGACCCACAGAGCACTTGTCCGCAAGAGCTGCCGCGAAGGATATTCTTAGCAGCTCTTTATGGCCGGTGCTTGAGGTCGTGTTGACAAGTTTTTGCGCTGGCTGGAGAGTACCACAATCCAGCGCCAGGGATCCGGGGGTAACCATGTCTGCACGCTCGCTCTTTGCAGTCGTCGCAATAGCTGTTTCGGCCATCATGACGAGTGTTCCCGCAATAGCTGCGGAAACGAAGCGCGATATCCAGACGATCAAGGACGCCGATTTCTTCGGCTTCGACCTGAGAACGGAACAGAATGTCTCGCTCGATCAGTGCAAGGCATCGTGCATAGGCGACAAGAGCTGCAAGGCCTTCACCTACAATCCGAAGGTGAAGTGGTGCTTCCTGAAATCCGACTTCAAGACGATGAACGCTTTCCCCGGCGCCATAGCGGGCCGGATCGTCGAAACCGCAGCCGGGCCGCAGGAAGCCGATATCGGCGCAGCCCCTCGCCTCAGCTTCCTTTCCGCCGACCTGATCCAACAGGCACGCGACGTCAAGACCAATCTGGCGCTTAGCGAAGCGCAACAAGGCCAGACCGTCGATAGCCTGACCGCCACGGCGCGGCTCGATCTCACCGGCAACAATCTCGCAAGCGCGATCGAAGCCTTTCACGGAGCGCTGGCGTTGACGCCTGATGACGCCGATCTCTGGCTGGAGACGGCCCGCGCAGCAAATTCCCTTGGCGGCACCGACAGTCAGGCTTTCGGCCAGGCGGTTCTCGATGCGCTGAACGGGTATGAACTGACCCGCACGGCCTCAAAAC
>NZ_JBNDHT010000085.1:0-28516 GCF_056755115.1 Rhizobium sp. SVR5-2C
GAGATCACGCCCTATGACGGAATGGTTCAGAAATTCCAGCAATATGCGGCGTCCGGGATCATGCCGGACCTGTCTCTGACGTCTTCGATGGAGCCAGTCATTCGTCCTTTCCTCGTCGATCTCGGCACGGAGATCGGACCTGACTGGATTAACGACTTCGTCAAGGGTTGGGGCGACGGCGCCAAGCTTGGCGACAAGGTCATTGCTGCTCCCCTTCGTGTGACCTCAACAGGCATCTTTCTGAACGCCGACGCCTTCAAGAAGGCCGGGGTTACCATCCCGGATCAGACGACCGGCTGGACCTGGGAAGAATTCATCCCGAAGATCAAGGAAGTCGCCGAGAAGTCGGGTACCCGCTATCCGCTGGTCTGGGATGTGTCGGCGAGCCGCTGGATCGTCCACGAATATCAGTACGGCAACCACATCTACACCGAGAAGGAGCCGGTGAAGGTGGTCATGGACGAGGCGGCCTGGACGAGCACGCTCGACAAGTTCGTAGACATTACCAAGGCTGCGATGCCGCCCGGGCTATGGTCCGGTGCGAGTTCGGACAACCCCAAGGAAATCTTCACCGCAGGTCAGGCTGTCGCCTATATGTCGGGCAGCTGGCAGATCGGCGGACTGGCGGACAATGCGCAGTTCGCATGGCAGGCCGGCCCCACGCCGCGCGGCACCGTTGCGTCTTCTATCTACGGCGGCGACTATATTGTGGCCTTCAACACGAGTCAGCACCTTCCGGAAGCCGTCGACTTCATCAAGTGGATTACCTCGCCGGAGATCCAGGCCCAATATGCCAAGACCTTCGGTACGATCCCGGCCAATCTGAAAGCGCCAGCCGTCAAGTACGACAATCCGGCGGCGACCGAAGCGATCAAGGCCATGCAGAACGAGTTGAATGTCAGTCCCGTCTATGCGGCGACCGACCAGGCTTGGCCGCAGATGCAAGCTGTTTGGGGTACGGTCAAGACCGCAGTTACTCAGGCGGTGGCTGGCCAGATATCCTCGGCAGAAGCCATCTCCCAGATCAAGAAGGCGGCTGACGCCTCGCTTGAGGCTGGCAAGTGACGGCGCTCATGGTGGAAGAGGGGCGTTCGGCACTGGGTCCTCACCCGGTGCCGAAAGGCCGCCGAAGCAGCCTTACAAGCCTTGGCTGGCCCTATCTGCTGATGCTCCCCACGATGGCGCTACTCGTCACCTTTACGCTTTATCCGTTGGTCCAAGGCTTGCTCATGGCCTTCTTCAAGCGGGGCGTTGTTGTCGTTCCGCAGGTGCCGAGTACCCTGCCGCAATATGTGGGGCTGGAAAATTTCATAGGGCTCCTGGGCAATGCCGACTTCCAGACTTCCCTGCTCAAGACCGTTGTGTTCGTCGTCATCGCCGTTCCGCTGAACATCGTCGTCTCGCTGGCGCTGGCCCTTCTTCTGTCGCCCCAGACGAAGCTGTTTGCCGTGGTTCGCACGATCGTCTTCTTCCCCTCGATGATCAGCCTGCTGATCATCGGTGTTTCCTGGCGCTGGCTCTTCGGTCTTAACAACGGCCTGGTCAACTACCTGCTTTCGCTTGCAGGAATTGCGCCGGTACCCTGGCTGGAGCAGGACACGATGGCACAGATCGCCATGGTCATCGCATGGGTATGGGCGCAAGCCGGTTTCAACATGATGATCTTCATTGCCGGGCTCACCGCAATCTCCACCGATTATTACGAGGCCGCATCGATTGATGGCACCAGCAAATGGCGGCAGTTCACCCACATCACGCTGCCGCTGCTGAGACCGACGATGGCCGTTGTTCTCGTGCTGTCGTCGATAGAAGCGTTCAAGGTCTACGAACTCGTCGTATCGCTGACCGGAGGGGGTCCAGGCAAGGCGACGGTCTACCTGATCCAGACGATCTACGATACCGCGTTCCAGAAGCCGATGCAGGCCGGCGTAGCCGCCGCGCAGTCGATGGTCCTTTTCGTCATTCTGCTGTTGCTGACGATCTTCCAGCTTCGTGTATCGCGGGGTGAAAGATGACGCGAATTTACTCCCCCTGGCGACTGGCCCTTGTCGCACTGACACTGTTCGTCTTCCTCATGCCGCCGGTATGGCTCTTCCTCTCGTCGTTGAAGTCGCAGCAGGAGATCTTCCAGTGGCCGCCAACGATTCTCCCCGCGCAGCCCACCCTGCAGAACTTCATCGATACTGTCTCGCGCGCGAAGTTCCTTATTTTCTTCCGCAATTCAGCCGTGGTGTCCGTGCTCTCGGCGCTTCTTTCCGTGACGATCAGCGTGATGGCGGGCTATGCGCTGGCGAAATTCAGGTTCAAGGGTGACACGCTTTTCTTCCTGCTCATCATGTCGTCGCTGATGGTGCCGCTGCAGATCATCATGATCCCCGTCTTTCTGGTATTGCGGGATCTCAATCTTCTCGACACGCTCGCGGGGATCATCATCGCGCCGGCTGCGACACCGACCGGTGTCTTCCTGATGCGGCAGTACATCACCAACATTCCTGACAGCCTGCTAGAAGCGGCACGTCTCGACGGAACGCCGGAGTGGCGCATCCTGTGGCGGATCATCGTACCGCTCGCGATTCCGGCGATCGGCACCCTGCTTGCCTTTAATCTCGTTTGGCGCTGGAACGATTATCTCTGGCCGTTCCTGATCATCAACGATCAGGACAAATGGACTGTCCAGGTTGCCCTGGCGAATACCGTTGGGCGTTTCGGCATCAACTGGCCGCGGCTGCTGTCCATGTCGGTGCTTTCGGTGCTGCCTGTGCTGGTGATGTTCACCGCGCTGCAGCGCATGCTCATGAGCGGCCTGATGGCGGGCGCGACCAAGGAATAGGGCAGGGTGCCCCACATGGACCGAAAAGCCGCCTTCCGACGGCCTTTTCGTTGACAGTAGTTCTGCAGGTGGCAGGAAAGGGCCGCTTCTTTGCGGCCAATCGGGGAAAACTCAGCGGATCGCCGCCGCCAGCTTATCCTTGAAGGCAAGGGCTGCCGCTGCCGGCATGCTGCTCCATCCCTGGAGCAGGGAACCACGTCCCCAAGGTGGCGAGAAATATTCGACCGCCCCCATCCAACCTTCTTCGAGGCAGGTCTTCCACCAGCGCAGGAGCGAATAGTCCGCGCCATCGAGCCCGTAGGCAAGGCGCTGCTCCGCATAAAGACCGGAAAGATACGGCCAATCGGAGCCATTATGGTAGCGGTAGGCAAAGTAGGATTTTTCGCGCGTGTCCTTGGGCCGCTTGAATGGCGGGAAGGCGCAGAGCACGCCCCAGTCGCCATAGGGCTGCTCGGCGTTGTTGCGGCTTTCCAGAACCTTCTCCATTCTGGCAAGGACGGCCTTTGCCCTTTCCGCCGGCACCGCCTTGAAGCGAAGCAGGGTCAGGCTGTCCAGCGTCACGTGGTCCTCGACGAAATCGGTCTTTGTTCCGTAGTCGGCGTAGGTACCGCCCGGTTGCAGCAGCGCCTCGTCGAGCGATGCGCGCGCTTTGTGCGCTACTGCCGCCGCCTTTGATGCAACGGTTTGGTCGAGTGCCGCACCAAACTTCGCTATGATATCGAGCGCGCCGATCCACAGGCCGAGATCATAGGCAACATAGCCATGGCGGTAGACGTTGTCGGCCCAGTCGCGGTCGTGGCGCGGCTTTACCGGCAATCCGTTTCCGGCCTCGTCGAACCCGCGATAGCGCTCGAAGATCATCACGACCTTGTCCCAGTAAAGGGAGAGCGGAGAACTGTCGCCGGTTGCCCGGATGTAGTCGCCGATCGTCAGGATGAAGAAGAGCGGGCTGTCGAAGTGATCGCTCCACCAGTCGCCGGGGCGCAGGTGCTCCTGCTTGATCCGGGGGTGCGAACTGCGCACCTTTTCCCATTCCTCGGCCTGAGCCGGACCTGTGAGGATGACGCCGCTCGGCGCCTCTCCGTTCGGCTGGATGCCGCGTGCGAGGAGATCGATCTGCGAGCGTACGGCGCCCGGCTCCCGATCAAGCAGCGCCTGCAGCGTCCAATAGCCGTCGCGGTAGTAGGTCCGCGCCGGCGCGCTGTAGGCCTGGCCGGCAGCAAGGCCGGCGAAGGCGCCATGCTCATCCTGCCGGATACTGGAGAGGGCGGCATGAAGGCTCTGCGAGATCATGCTGCGCATCAGCGGAGCCGCCTCCGGCATCGCATCGCAGCGAGCCACATAGGCATTTGCCTCCGCGATCAGCTCCGCCTGGTCAAGGTCGAGCGCCATCTGCGCTCCCTCGATCGTCGCGCCGGCGGTCACGAATATCCCGTCAGGTCGTTGTTCGGCGATCACCACTCCCCATGCTGTGCGGGCAATCCGGCGACTGCCCTGCCGTTCGACCGGTTCGGGCTTGGTTGTGCTACCCCACCAGGCGCAGCGGCGAGCGGGGATAAGGGTACGCAATCTCGCGCCCTTCAAAAACAGCGCAGGAGACGATTGCCCGACATAGAGACCACCGCTGTGCGCCTCCACCCGGTTCGGCGCATAGGTGAACGGAGCACTCCAGCCGGTGAAGGTCAGGTTTGCCAGCTTGCCTGAGCCCCAAAGCGAGAGCTCGATCTTGCCTTCCGGCCGGCAATCGCCCTGCAGGCGTGGCGCCATGAAGGGCATGAGGACCGGCTCCGCGGAACGAAGCTGCCCATCTTCGAGTGGTGTCAGAACCTGTGGTTTCGGCTGTGGAGCGGTCATTGGGCGATCTCCTGCTCTCCGATAGCTTCGAAAGTTGAAAGCTCACTGAGCCCGAGCATCAGGGCTCCAACCATACCGGCTTCACGACCGATGCCGGTAGCCTCGATCCGAGCCGAAAAAGGCAGCAATGCTGACATGTGGCGTGTCACGGCCTCGACGAATTCCTTCCGCGAGCCGATGCCGCCCCCGAGCACGATGAGAGCCGGGTCGAAAATCGTCTGAACGGAGGCTATGCCGACCGAGGCGGATCTTGCGAGCGTTTCGATCACGCCAGAGGCTTCCGCATCCCCTTTGGCGGCATGGGCGAAGATCTCGCTAACCGGCCAGCTGCCATCGCCGTAGAGGCTGCGTACCGCAGGCGAGTCGACCTGGTCCTCAAACAAACCGGCACGAGCCCTCGGAGCGGTCTGATGTGGGTCGGCTCCAAGGGGCAGCAAGCCGAGTTCTCCCGCCCGGCCATGATGGCCGCGGAAGAGACGGCCGCCGATAACGAGCCCCATCCCGACGCCAGTCCCGAACGCAATGAATGCCAGGGAACCGAGGTTGCGGCCCTTGCCAAGGGTAGCCTCCGCAAATGCTGCGAGGTTCACGTCGTTTTCGACGACAACGGGGCAGGGCAGGCTCCGAGCGAGAAGCGCCGCAAGCGGCTGATCGGCGGGAACAGCCAGATGCGGAGAGAGGGAAGCCAGCCCCGTCGACGGCGAGACGGCGCTCGGTATGCCGACAACGGCCTTATGCAGCGGACCGCGGTCATGATGTCGCTCAAGCAGTGACAGGACCATGCGCGGAATCTGCTTGAGGACGGGCGCGTCGGCGCCGTGTTCCGTGGGTTCCTCCACCGTTGCCAGAACCCGGCCCTGAAGGTCGGCTAGACCCGCAAGGACCTTTGTGCCGCCGAGGTCGACGCCAGCCACGATCCCTCGAGCGGCACTCATCGGGTCTGCCCGGTAGCTGCGATTTGATCGTCGCAAGTCTGACGCAATGGTTGAAATATTTGACAAATGCAGTCTCTTGCGATATTTGTTCGGCAGGTTGACGAATTTATTATTGCCGCCTCCGCAAGCTGTCAACAACCAGTTTGAAATTGGCGGGCTTTCATGAAAAAGCAAAAACACCAGTGCAACGAAAAGACAGATTCTGCGGGACAGTTCGAATATGGCCTTAACCGAAAATGCGCCTCCTGTATTGCGGCAGATATCCGTTCGCGCCGTCATGGATGTCCTGCTTCACGCCGGGCCCACCTCGCGTGCCGAGCTTTCCAAGTTGACCGGCCTGTCCAAGCAGACAATGTCCGAAGTCATCCGGACGCTTGAGGAAGGCGGCTGGGTTCGGGAAAAAGGCGTTACCAGCGGCCGCATTGGTCGCACAGCGATCACCTACGAGGTCAACGGCGATGCCGGCTATGCGGTCGGTATCGATATGGGTGCGTCGACATCACGCATCGTGGTCGGCAATATTGTCGGAAGCATCGTTGCCGAAGTCGACTTTCCGTCCGACCACCGCGGCGGATATCACCTGATCGATCAGGCAGAGGCGATGCTTTCGAAGATGCTTGCGGACATGGGCATAGCCCGGGAGCGTGTCCTTGTGACGGCGATAGCAACGCCAGGTGTCGTGGATCCGGCGACCGGTGCGCTTTCCATGGCGCCGAACCTCGATATCGGCGGGATCGATATCGGCAGCACACTCAGCGAAAGGCTTGGTTGCCCTGTCGTCCTGGAAAACGATGTTAATGCAGCTGTGATCGGCGAGTCGTGGCAAGGGTGTGCGATTGCTGTGGACAGCGTGGCCTTCATATCACTGGGGACCGGTATTGGCCTTGGCGTGCTGCAGGATGGCAAGCTGATGCGGGGGGCAAACGGGGCCGCCGGCGAAATTTCTTACATGCCGTTCGGCGCGGATCCCTATGCTGAGGACAGCCTCGAACGCGGGGCCCTGGAATGTGCAATCGGGGCCCAAGGGATCAGCGCACTCTATGCCCGTTCGGGTGGAACGAAGCATATCTCCGTTCGAGACATTCTGGCGCTTGCCGAGAAGAACGACCCTGTTGCGATCGAAGTCATCGGCAAAATATCCGACATCGCCGCGCTCCTTGTCGTTTCCGTCAATGCGATCGTCGATCCGAAGACCGTCGTTCTGGGGGGCAGCATCGGGCGCCATCCGCTTATTGCCGAACGTGTGCGGCAGGGTATTATGAAGGCAAGCCGCCGCGCCATCGACGTCAAGGCTACCGTTCTTGGCAGTCGGGCGACGCTGCTGGGCGCGCTTGCGATTGGTCTGAACCATGTTCACAATCTGCTCTTCTCCCCCCAGACGCTGCCAGAGCAGCGCCGACTCCCGCCGCCGCCGCTTTGACCGGCTGACAATTCCTACGGAGGCAACGCGACTCATGGGACAAGATGACCGGATGCGCTTTAACGAGGGCAGAAAGTCACGTTCGTCATCTTGACGAACTAATTAGTTCCACGCAAACTGTCGCGATTGGAGGCATGGGCCGCACATTCGGCGAGACTACACTGCCTCTGAAGTGTGACGTTGAGGGAGTGGAGTCATGGCTGGTCTCAAGTTGAACGACATAAAGAAGAGCTTCGGCCATCATCAGATCCTCCACGGTGTTGATCTTGACGTACGCGAGGGCGAGTTTGTTGTGCTCGTCGGCCCTTCCGGTTGCGGCAAGTCTACATTACTTCGCCTCATCGCTGGCCTTGAAAGCGCAAGTTCCGGACAAATCTTCATTGGCGAGGATGATGTCACGACCGCGCCCCCCGGCGATCGCGGGATCGCGATGGTGTTTCAGTCCTACGCGCTGTACCCTCACATGACGGTTGCGAAGAATCTCTCCTTCGGCCTCGAGAACCTCAAAATGAGCCGCGCCGAGATCGATCAACGCGTCTTGGAAGCTGCGCGGATGCTCGCGATCGAACTTCTTCTCGACCGACGTCCGAAACAGCTCTCGGGGGGCCAGAGGCAGCGTGTCGCGATCGGCCGCGCGATCGTCAGGAACCCTAAGCTGTTCCTGTTCGACGAGCCATTGTCAAATCTGGATGCTGCCCTTCGCGTGCAGACTCGCGGCGAGATCAGCCGCCTGCACAAGCGGCTGGGCGCGACGATGGTCTATGTGACGCATGACCAGATCGAGGCCATGACAATGGCCGACCGCATCGTCGTCCTCAATGCCGGCCGCGTCGAACAGATCGGTACCCCGCTGGAACTCTTCGAGGGGCCGGCCAACAAGTTCGTCGCGGGTTTCATCGGTTCACCCCAGATGAACTTCTTTGAGGGCACGCTGCTTCGCTCGGTGCCAGGCGGCGTTCTGGTGGAGGTATCAGGCTTTGGGATGCTAAATCTGCCGATCAAAGCGGCAAATGTGGCGCCTGGACAGGCCGTCATCCTCGGGGTGCGGCCGAGTCACTTCGAACTTGCCAAGGATGGTGTGGCAAGCGACTTTACGGTTCGTTTCAAGGTGGATTACGCCGAGAGCATTGGAACGGACACATATGTCTATGGCAAGCTCGAAGGTAGCGATATTCCGGCGATCGCCCATCTGCCGGATCATCTCGCGATCGAAGATCACTCGTCTATGAACTTGGTCGTCCGGTCTCAGCGCGTTCACCTCTTCGATAGGAAGAGTGGCGCCAACATGGACACGACGATTGTCAAAGACAGTGCTAAGGCGGCTTGATGACGACGATCTCGCGGGCAGGCGCCCGCAAGGATTCTCTCCCCGTTACCGGCCAGCATCCGTTGTCGGCCGGCAGTGTCAGCTTCAACGATGTGAACTGAACGGACTGCCGCCGTTTGCCCGCACCAAGCAGGGCATCGGCTACGTGCCTCAGGGGCGCGATGTATGTACCCTCTGCGACGCTCATATGGTCCTGATCGGTTCTATTTCTCGATTAAAGTCGCAGAAGTCAAAAATCATCCCTATCGGTTCTTTTCCTTCTTGGCTGGACCAATGGTGATAGCATCATCCCGATGGGGATGATTATGGAAAAAATCCCAGATGCGAAAACTCTCGGCCTGTAGATGCGGCGGGAGCGCAAACAGCAGGGGCTCGCCGGCGCGATCGGCGTCGGCGTACGTTTCATGCGTGAGCTGGAGGCTGGCAAGGAGAGCGGCCAGATCGGCCGCGCACTACAGGTTGCCGCGGGTCTCGGCCTGGTTCTTTCGGTCGGGAATCGAAGGGACGCGCGGTGATGACGCGCCACGAACACAATCGCATTGAAATGTTGCCATCAATGGATTAAATGCAATCAATGATGACTGGAGGGCGTTCATGGCCAGCATGACCATTCGCAATATCGACGCCCGTCTGAAGCAACGGTTGCGCATTCGCGCCGCGACCCACGGCCGATCAATGGAAGACGAGGCCCGTGACATTCTGAGAACGGTCCTTGCCCGACAGGAACCGACGCCCGACAACCTCGCCGGCGCTATTCGTGCCCGACTGCAGCCGCTCGGCGGTGTCGAGCTGGAGATTCCCGCACGCGAACCGATCCGCGACGCTCCGGACTTTTCCGCGGCATGATCGTTCTTGACACCAACATCATCTCCGAACTGCTGCTGCCGGTCCCGGAGCCTTCGGTGGTCGACTGGCTGGTGGATCAGCCTCCCGCCGCGGTCTTTACGACCGCAGTGACGGAAGCCGAGATCCTCTACGGACTGCGTTTGCTGCCCGATGGCCGTCGCCGACGCGATCTCGAAGCGGCGATCCTCCCAATCTTTGCGCAAGACCTTGCTGGCCGCGTCTTGCCGTTCGACCGGGACGCTGCAGATGTCTATGGCGTCATTGCCCCCGACAGGCGGAGAAATGGTCGGCCGATCAGCCAATTCGACGCACAGATCGCGGCGATTGCGCTTTCTCGTGGTGCGGCACTGGCAACGCGAAATATTGCCGATTTCGAAGGAGTCGGCCTGAGCATCATAAACCCGTGGGGGTACCGCTAAGGTGGTTTTACGCGGATCCATGTCAGCCGTAGTTGCCGATCAGCTGGTCGGCGAAGCCGCCGGCGACACCTTCGACAGTATCGAAGCTTTCCGCGGCTCGACCGGCGCCGACACACAATTGAATTGCTCGTATTCGTCGACGGAACGCAAATCTCCGGCTCTGTTGACCGCTCAGTAATTCTACTCTGTGTCCGCCGGTACCTGCCCACCACCTCCAGCTTGCGCGATCTGGAGGAGATGGCGATGGAGCGCGGGTTGAACGTCGATCATTCTACGGTCCACCGCTCGATCCGCCACTTCGCGCCACTGCTGCTCGAGCAGTTCAAGCAGCGAAAGCGTGCCGTCACCGGAAAGTGGCTTGGACGCCCGGAACGCATCGTTGTCGATGCAAGTTCACGACGGGACCGTTACAAGCGTCACCGTTTCCGTACGCTTTCATTGCCCACCCGTCTGGCTTTATTTCAGTTGTGTTTGAGCCCGCGGCTGGTGGAGGTGCTGGCGATTTGGGCACTCCACAGCAGAGTGCCGCGTCTGGCGCATAACTGGCCTGATGCATTGTTCATGTCATGAGGCGGGCAAAGCACCTATATACGTGACATCGAACGACGCCGGAAATCACGGTCGCTGACGTCAAACGGACCTCAGGAAAGGGGATCATCATGAACGTCGCACGCACCTTGAACAACTGGCGCAAGTATGGTCAGACTATAGCCGAACTGGGTCGCATGACCAATCGCGAGTTGAGCGATCTAGGTATTGACCGCAGCGAAATTCGCAACGTTGCTCGCGTTGCCACTTCTCTTTGAGAGTGGTGTAAAGCATTTAGAGGCGCCCGCTCTTTAGCGGGCGTTTTGCGTTTCAGTGGTAGAAGAAGCCCGCGCATCTGTCGCCGTCGCGAGATGCATGTTTTGTGCATAGCTGCACTGCAGCATAATCTCATTTCCAATGATCAGTATCAGCGTATGCTGGGCTACATCGAAGCCATGCAGCTCCTCCCGCAGCGCTTCGTGTTTCAGACGCCCATTCCCCTCCCGAGGACGTCTGTCGGAACAGCGACGCTCCTCCTCCCAGCCGCTGTTCGGTTCTTTTCGAAAGCCTGCCGCACCTCCTCCCGCGGCAGGCTTTCTTGTTTCCGGAGGTCGCTTTCTTCGCATTTGTGGCCGAGTGAGTGGTTAAGAAATTTAGGCGGGTAGGCTCTCGCCTGCACAACGATCCCCTCGGTTGCGAGGTCCAACGTCCGCCTACCGTCCGTGCCACTATCTGAGCAAACCAGGGTTGCCACTTAGAATCGGTTTGAGCCTCCAACCGGGCGGATTGCTGAGACAGTGGTGTCGGCTGCCGCTATCTTAGGTTCTGCTGCAGTAAGGCCTCGACGCCAGCACGGTCAGGTGCGCCGAGCCGTCCGCCAAAGACACTGCATTTCAGCGCAGCGGCGGCAGAGGCCATTTGAATGGCGGTATCGGTCGGCAGGTTCTCGGCTATCGCCAGTGCTTAGGCGCCGTGGAAGACATCTCCAGCGGCGTATCGGCGGTCTTGACGCGGAATGCAGGCATATGGGCGAGGCGCCCCGCATCTTTGTCCCGCCAGTAACTGCCGCGCTCGCCAGCAGTGACAACGATCAATGCCTGCGGATAGCGCTGGGCGAGAAGCGGGCGGTGATATCATCGGCCGTTACGCCCCTTACGTCCTCATGTAGACGAGGATCGTAAAAGGGAATGATCAATCTCGCCCCATCGTCGTCGACGAGGATTGTCGATACGGCCGAGCGGGCACCGGAAACCCGGACGCAGCCGCTGACATCGATGCCTGCTTGCCCTAGCTCCGATACGATCTGCTGACCGGTCTGGTCGTCACCGACGGCGCCCCAGAGGCTTGCCATGCCGCCGAGACGGACGATGGCATAGGCGGCACTGGATGCCATGCCTTCGGCCACTTGCAGCATTTCATAAGGCAGGACCTTGCCCGGTGACTGCGGAATTGCCTGGACGCGAAACAAGGTATCCAACACAGCCGCTCCGACGCACAAGATGTGGCGCCGGTTGCCGGGCAACTGAGGTGCGGTCGGTAAAGGGTTCAAACGCGCTGCCCGGTGGACTTGTCGAAAAGATGGATGTTCGCCGGATCGATTGTGATGGCGACGGTATCGCCGTAACCGATAGCCAATCGTTCGCGGAAGAGGCAGGAGATCTGTTCTCCGTTGCAGTCCAGCTTGGCGAAGATTTCCGATCCGGTTCCTTCGGTAAGCTCGGCGCGGCCGGCAATCCCGCCCGGGCTGCTGCGAATATGTTCGGGGCGGACGCCATAGACCAACTGGCCTGAGGGCGCTGCGCTCTTGATGTTTTCAGGTAGTGGCAAGGTCAAGCCCTTCTCCGTCCGGAAAACACCTTCCTCGATCCTGCCGTCGATGAAGTTCATCGACGGCGAGCCTATGAAGCCGGCAACGAAGAGATTGGCCGGCCGATCGTAGAGCTCAAGGGGGGCGCCGACCTGCTCGATCACGCCGTCATGCAGAACTACGATCTTGTCTGCCATCGTCATCGCCTCGATCTGGTCATGAGTGACGTAGATCGTCGTCGTCTTGATGCGCTGATGCAGTGACTTGATCTCGGCGCGCATCTGCACACGCAGCTTGGCATCGAGATTGGAAAGCGGCTCGTCAAAAAGGAAGACCTGAGGATCGCGAACCAGTGCACGGCCCATAGCCACGCGCTGGCGCTGCCCGCCCGAGAGTTGCTTCGGATAGCGATCGAGCAGCTTTTCAAGGCCGAGGATAGCAGCGGCCTTGCTGACCCTGCCGGAAATCTCCGATGCATCCGCTTTCTTCAGTCTCAGGGCAAAGCCCATATTGTCGGCGACGTTCATATGCGGGTAGAGCGCGTAGTTTTGAAAGACCATCGCAATATCCCGGTCGCGAGCCCGCAGATTGCTGACATCCCGAGAGCCGATCCGTATTTCTCCGTCGCTCATCTCCTCGAGACCGGCGATCATGCGCAAGAGCGTGGACTTGCCGCAGCCGGACGGACCAACGAGAACGACGAATTCTCCATCGGCGATTTCGACGCTGATATCTCTGATAACGTTGACCGCGCCAAAGCGCTTCTGGACGTTGCGAATATTCACGTTGGCCATGTTGATTATCCCTTTGAGTGCTTGGGTCAGCCGCCCTTGACTGCGCCGGCAGTCAAGCCTGCAACGATCTGCCTTTGCGCGAACATCGTCAGCACCAGCACCGGCAGCGTGACGATCAGCGCTGCGGCGGCGAGCGGCCCCCAGCTCACCTGTTCGAAAGACAGCATGTTGTAGACAGCGACCGGCAGGGTTCGCGTCTCGCGGCTTGCAAGCACGATACCGAAGACGAAGTTGTTCCACGAGAAGATTACCGACAGGATGAAGGCGACGACGATGCCAGGCTTGGCGATCGGCAGCGCCACCAGGCGGAACACCTGCCAGGGCGTCGCGCCGTCGATGCTGGCAGCCTCTTCGAGCTCCATCGGCGTCGTTTCGAAATAGCCGATCATGATCCACACGACGATCGGCACCGTGACGACGAGGTGGATGATGATTTGCGGCCAAAGCGTGCCGAGAAGATTGAGCCACTGGAACAGCAGGAAGAGCGGGATCAGAAAGGAGAGGCCGGGCGTCATGCGGGCGATCATGATCACCATCGCCGAACGCTCGGCCTTGAGCCGCGCAATTCCGTAGCCCGCTGGAACGCCGATCAGCAGAGCGAGCAGCGTCGCGCCACCGGTTACCAAGATGGAGTTCCAGAAATAGAGGAAGAAATTGTTTTCCTGGAAAACCTGGATGTAGTTCGACCAGGCGAAGCGCTCCGGGATCAGGATCGGCGGATAGGCGCCGTTGTCGATCTCGTATTTCAGCGATAGCGAGATCATCCAGAGAAAGAACAGGATGACCGGCGAAACCATCACCAGGGCAACGAAGAAAAGGCCGATGCGATCGATCGTCTTGCGCTTCATCATCGTGACTCCGTGTCCGACCAATTGGCACGCTGGCGGACCATCATCAGCACGAAGGACAGAGCGACGATGATGACGAAAAACATGACGGCCATCGCCGACCCATAGCCGATGTCGTAATAGGAGAACGCTGTGTTGTAGAGATAGATGTTGATCGTTTCCGATGCGGTTCCGGGCCCGCCCTGCGTCATCGCATAGATGATGTCGAAGCTTTTGACGGCATCGATGCTACGGATGATGACGCCAATCATCAGGAAGGGTGCGATCATCGGTAAGGTCAGGTAGCGGAATTTCTGCCAGGCATTTGCGCCGTCGATCTCGGCGCTCTCATAGGGTTCGCGCGGCACGGCGGCGAGGCCGCCGAGCACGATCAACATGATCAGCGGCGTCCACTGCCACGTTTCGACCAGCACCAGCGAAGGAATAACGCTCATCTGGTTATAGATCCATTCCTGCGGGCCGATGCCGATGAGTGAGAGAAGGTAGTTTAGCACGCCGAGCTGCGGGTGAAACATCATGGTCCAGACGAGTGCGATGGCGACCGGTGTCGCCATCATCGGCATGACGAAGATGCCGCGCAGGAAACCGCGAAGCGGAAACTGCGCGTCGAAAATCAACGCAGCAAGTGTGCCGAAGAAGAGAGGCGCCACGACAGCAAGCAGCGTGTAGACCGCCGTATGCCATAGCGACTCCCAGAAGCGCATGTCGGTGAACAGCCTGACGTAATTGTCCAGACCCGCGAAAACGACGGGCTGGCCGAGCGTCCAGCTGTTCACGCTCATCCAAAGCGTGAAAACCCATGGAAAGACGATGACCGCGGCGATAACGACGAGCGCCGGGACAACGAATGGCCAATAGTTGGGGGCAAGCCTGGGCTTGCTCCTTCCTTTTACGGTGCTTTCGCCCCGCGCGGTTTCCATGCTCACGGATGCCATTATCCCTCGCTTCGGGCCAGGACCGGTTCGAACTGTGCGGTTGCGTTCTTCAGTTCAGCGGCCGGATCGGCGCCGCCGATCATGTTTGTGAGGCCGACACCGTAGATGTCGCGGAATTCGGTGACCGGAATAATGACCGGCAGTGCGAGCTGTGAGACCTTGGCGGAGGCCGCAACGGCATCGACCCAGGCGCTCGGCATCTTGACGCCCTCGCGGACCTTCGGATCTTCGAGAACCGAGTTGCGGAACGGAACGCCGGCACCAGCCTGCAGAAGACGCGCGCCCATCTCCTTGGAGATGACCCACTGGCAGAACAGATAGGCGGCTTCCTTGTTCTTGCTGGCAGCGGTAACGCCGATACCGTCGCCGGTAGTCGCGGCGGCTTGCGCTTTCGGTCCCTTCGGCATGATGCCATAGCCGACCTTGCCGACGACGCGGGATTTTTCCGGGTTTTCGATCGGCGGCGCAAAGCCGACCCCATCGAGCCACATGCCGATCTTGCCCTGCAGGAAGGCCGATTGCGCTTCCGCCCAGTTGAAGCCGGAAACGCCAACAGGGGCAGCCTTGGTCATCAGCCGCTGGTACATCTTGGCCGCGTCGACAGCCTCGTCCGACGTCGTGCGCAGCTTACCGTCGGGGCCAAGCGGCGTCGAGCCGTAGCCGAGCATCAGCGTCGTCCAGACCGGCACGTTGGCGTTCTTCAGGCCGCGGGCGACGAAGCCGTAGGTGTTCGTGGAGGCATTCGTAAGAGCTTCGGCGGCGCTGACCATTTCTTCGAAAGTCGTGGGGTAGGAAAGTCCCTTCTTCTCGAAGAGTTCCTTGTTCCAGTAGATGATCCAGTAGTCGACCGAGAAGGGAAGCGAGCGCAGAACGCCGTCGGAATCCTTTGCGAAGGTCAGGCCGGCCTCGGCGAAATCGCTCTCGACCAGCGACGGATCGGTGAGCGACGGATCCTTGACAAAGCCGCTGATGTCGGCGAGCCAGCCGCCCTTTTCGAACTGGCGCTTCTGGACGTGGTAGCTCAGATGAACGACGTCGAAGCTCGGCTTGCCGGAGCTCAGTTCGATCGTGGTTTTCTGACGCTGCTGCTGTTCGGGCGTCGCTTCGGCATTGACCTTGATGCCGGTGAGCTCTTCGAACTCGCTCAGATATTTGAGGATCGTCTCGCTGCGCGGGCTCTTGACGAGATTGACCTCGAGGGTCGTTCCTGCGAAACGCTTCCAATCAACGGCGGCCGAAGCCGGCTTGACGCCAAGCAGGCCGGCCGCGCCGATCGCGGCGGATCCGGCCAGGAAGCCCCGGCGAGTCGGATTCATGAATGAAGATGGCATGCTATTTTCTCCTCCTCTTTTACTCGGCGATCTCCTCATCGCCGGCGGTCGTCTATAATCTCAGCGCGCGGCTTCGCGCGTGATTGATGTGTGCCGCAAGTGCGCTGACGGCTTCTTCCACATGTCTCCGTTCGATCGCCTCCAGCACCCGAAGATGCTCGCCCATGACAGGCCCGACACGGCCATCGATGCGGAAGCGCTCCTGGCTGATCAGCCGCATCTTGATCGAATTGACGCGATAGGCATTAGAGATGATCGTATTGCCGAGCGCGTCGATGAAGGCATCATGCATGCCCCAGTCCACGGCCTGGGCATAGACTTCGAGTTCATGCGATCCGTTACCGCCCTCGATCGCCGCGACGATCTCGCGATGCTGGTTGAGCATCCCTGCAATTGTCTCGTCGGTTGCCGTCTGGGTGAAAAGCGCGACGGCTTCCTTTTCGAGAAACAGGCGAAGCTGGAAGGCTTCGCGGATGAGGTTGAGATCGATATGAGCGATCTGCAAACCGCGCTGCGGCACCGTCTTGATCAGGCCTTCGGCCTCGAGCCGCGGGATGAGCTCCCGGATCGCGCCAAGCGTTAATCCGGTCAACTCGACCAACCGGCGTTGGGAGACGAACTGCCCAGGGCGAACGTCGCGCGCAAGCAGATGCCGGGTAAAGCTCTCATAGGCTCTTTCCCGCAGCGTCGGCTGCTCGTCGACTCCATCCATAGGGTTCTCCTCGTACATTGCCGCTTACGCCGCCTTCGTTCGGAAAAGCCCTTCGAAGGAAGCAGCAAGCTCACGCCTACCGTCGGCGGAAATTGACGTCAAAGGAGGACGGACCGCAAGCCATGTTTCGTCGTTTGTCATCGCTGCCACCATGACTTTTACCGCAGGTGTCACGGGATGCCTCAAGAGCTCGGCGACAAAGCGCTCAACGCGCGCATCGTCCTTGCCCTCGACCGCCATCGCCCGCACCTCGAGCGGCGCAAAATTCGCCATTCCGGAAATCGCGCCCCGGCCGCCCATACGTACACCTTTGGCGAGATGACGCTCGTCGCCGATCAGGATGATCAGATCCCCATGCCGGCGCAGAAGCGCTTCCGTATAAGGCCAGTCCCCGGAAGAATCCTTCACGCCAATGACAATCGACGGGAACGCGGCCCGCAACCGTCCGATCAGCTCGATGCTGAGCGCCACCATGGTCACCGAAGGAATGTTATAGACCAGCACGTCGCGGGCGTTGTCGCCCACCTGTGCAAAGACATCCGCAAACCAGGCAAAGACGCCGTCGTCGCTGACATTCTTGAAATAGGAGGGCGGAGCGAGCAGGATATTGCGGACACCCATCGACAGCGCTTGCGACATTTGCTGGGCTGCATCTTCGGCCGCGTCGACGAGGACGCCGACAACAATTTGGGAGGGCTGAATGCCGGCGGCGATAAAGGTGTCGAGAATCCGCTCCCGCTCCTGACTGCCGATCGAGGCCCCTTCACCGGTCGTTCCGAATAGCGTGACGCTGGCGCAACCCGAAGCCAGGCTTCGCTTTGCCTGGGCGAGCATGATCTCAGCGGCAATGGCCCCACCGCTCTCGAAAGGCGTCGCCAACGCGACCGACAAACCAAACCCCGTCACCGATTGATCTCCTTCATGTCAGTGTTAATTGACTAACATGTCAGTGCATAACTGTAAACCCGTTTGTCATGAAAGATCTTCGTCTGACAAATGCACTTCTCCTGATCGTGTTCGCTCCGTGGCAGACATGTTCGCCGTACGGCAATTCACCAGCGAGTCCCGTAGATCTTGACTTGGGCGCGCGCGAAGAGGTCGAACGACACAGGGTTGATGGATTGTATCTCGATGCTTCCGATGCCGGTTTGTTAGCCGAGCGTGGCGCGCGACCTGGCAATAGATGCGGACGCCCATCGCGATCAATGCTCTTGGTGCAGGCTCAGCAAAGCAGATTTTTTATTCCGTTCAGAGCCCAATTCCCAAGGTACAGTTGAGTGAAGAATGCCACTAGATAATCGATGAATGTCCGGAATTTGGCCGATACGAGGTCGACTTCCGTCGGGCCGCGGATGGTGGTGTTGTGCTGACAACGGCTGATAAGACGCAGCCCGCCAGCCGCTTTCAAAAACTGCGAGGGCTGCTGGGAAGGGACTCGATACAGACGCGATCGAGTCGCTCACGCGCGGTGAAGCGTGACGCTTGTCGACACGAATGTATTGCTCGACCTTCCAACCAATGACTCAATCTGGGCGGGCTGGTCGATCGAGCAACTCGAAACGGCCAGCCTCGCCGGTCCATTGTTGATCAATGATGTCGTCTATGCCGAGCTTACGGTTCGCTATGAGCGCATCGAAGACCTTGACGCGTTCATTGAAGAAGCTGGGGCTGCCGAGCCTACTGCCGGGAAGCGGTAATGGTCTCTGGAACGACGATCTGGTTCGCCAGATGACCGATGATTGAGCGCGTCATGAGCGCCGCCGATCTCGACCAAGTCGGCTGCAATTCTCTTTGCCTGTTGCTATTGATTCCTCAGGATTGGATCATCCGCTCCTTCGATAACCCAAGGCGCGGCTGATCTGATCGGCAGTCGAGCGCAGTTTCAGCAGCAGTTCCTCGCGCCGCTCGACATATCGGCTTGTCAGCGTTCCGAGATTGAGCGCTGCGATCACATTGCCTTCCGCGCCAAAAAGGGGGGCGGCGATCCCAGTCGAGCCAGTGACAAATTCTTGGTCGTTGATCGCATAGCCGTCACGGCGGACCTTTGCGAGGACCTCGCGGATCTGTTTGACATCCGTGATCGTGTAGCGGGTGTAGGACAGTAAGCGGACGCGCGAGAGATAGTCTTCCAGCGCTTCCGCGGGAGCATGAGCAAGAAGCACGCGGCCGGTTGCCGTGCAATGCGCGGTGATCGCGGCGTCCATATTGACGTCATAGCGGACAGGGTGGTGGCTAACGCATTTTGCCAGTCGGCGCAGGTCGCAATGCGCATTCATCGTGCCAAGCAGAACCGTTTCGCCGGACTCATCCCTCAGCCGTTCCATGAACGGCATTGCCGTGACGACCAGCGGCTCCTCATGGCGGCGGAAAGGGAAGCCGTGGCGGCTTGCCTCCACCAGCATGTAGTGCCCTGCAGCGTCCTGAACGACATGGCCGCGGGCCGCCAGTGTCTGGATCAGGCCATGCGCGCTACTCTTCGGCAGCTTGAGATCGCGGATGATCTGCGAGAGCGAGGCCGGTTCGCGCAGCACCGACAGATATTCCAGGAGATCAAGGATGCGACCCGCGCTCTTCACTTCAGAGTTCATGTATGTGAACAAAACCCCCATTGATGGCTATTTCCTCAGCTTATAAAAAATTTGCCTAGAAAAAATACAAGGGCAAGGCAGTCCCCGGCATCGCCGAATGAAAGAATATCATGAGCGCAGCAGAACAGCATGACAAAAACCAGCCCTGGCTGTGGGCAGACGACGTCTGGCAGAAGAGCGTCAACAAGGTCCGGGCGGGTCGCTCACTGAAGCCGGCGCAGTGGAAGAACGGCGCCCGCATGGCTGTCGCTCTCTCATTCGATGCCGATCACGAGACGATGGAACTGCGCAACGGCGGCATCTCCATCAGTCGCCTGAGCCAGGGCCAGTATGGCGCACGCTCCGGCATGCCACGCATCCTTAAGCTGCTCGAAAAATACGCGGTGCCCGCATCGATCTACATGCCCGCCGTCTCGGCTATGATCAATGCCGACGAGGCGCGTGCCGTCGTTGCTTCCGGCCATGAGATCGGCATTCATAGCTGGATCCACGAATTCAATTCGCGCCTGGACGAGGCAACCGAGCGCGATCTCGCGCTACGGGCGGCCGACGTTCTCGAACGCGTCTGCGGCATCCGGCCTGTGGGCATGCGCACCGCATCCTGGGATTTTAGCCCCCATACGCTGAAGATCGCTCGTGAAATGGGTCTGCTTTATGATTCCTCGTTGATGGCCGATGACGAGCCTTACGAGTTGCTGGAAGACGGCGAGCCGACCGGCATCGTCGAAATTCCGGTGGAATGGATCCGCGACGATGCTCCCTACGTCGCGATGGACCGGATGACAGGCGCACGGCCCTATGGCGACCCGGCTATGGTCCTCGAGATCTTCCAGCGCGAGCTGGAGCTTGCTTATGACGAAGGTGGGCTTTTCCAACTGACGATGCACCCACATCATGTCGGGCACCGCTCCCGCATCTTCATCCTGGAGGAGATCATCCGCCAGGCGCAGGCGAAGGGCAGTGTCTGGTTCACGACCCATGCTGAACTTGCTGCCTATTGCGCCAAGGAGGCTGGTATCGGTCGGGCCGCATAACGTTCTCGCCTTGGAATAACTGGAAGAATAAGCTGAAATAAGAAGAGAGGAACACAGATGTCTTTGAGATTTGCTACCGCTGCCGCATTCGTGATGGCTCTCATGGCCTCGACCGCCATGGCTCAGTCGCCCAAGGATATGCTGACCATCGATCTACCGAACGATGCCGCGACGCTCGATCCGCATCTACAGTGGAACACTGACAGCTATTCGATCTACCGCAACATCTTCGACAACCTGCTGACCCGTGATGCCAAGGGCGAGATCGTGCCTCAGATCGCCAAGTCCTGGAAATATCTCGACGACAAGACGATCGAGTTCCAGATCCGCGACGACGTCACCTTCCAGGACGGCTCGAAGCTGACCGCCGAAGACGTCGCCTTCTCGATCAACCGCATCATCGATCCGAAGCTGAAGAGCCCGCAGCTCTCGCAGTTCGACCAGATCGACAAGGCTGAGGCCACCAGCCCGACCGTCGTCAAGATGACCACCAAGTCCGCCTATCCGGCGCTGCTCGCCCAGCTCGTCAAGCTGTCGATCGTGCCGAAGGCCTATGTCGAGAAGGTCGGCGACCAGGAATTCAACCTGAAGCCGCTCGGTTCCGGACCCTACAAGATGGTCAACTGGCAGAAGGGCGTCCAGACCGAGCTTGAGGCCTATTCGAGCTACTGGCGCGCCAAGCCGCCATTCCAGCATGTCGTCTTCCGCACCGTGCCTGACGTGTCCACCCGCATCGCCGACCTGAAGACCGGCAAGGCCGACCTCATCCGCGAAGTGCCGCCAGATCAGGCCGAAAGCATCAAGAGTGACTCGAACTCGCAGGTTCTGTCGGTTCCGACCGAGCGCATCGGCTATCTCTTCATCAACGCCCAGGCCGGCGCCACCAAGGACGTCCGCGTCCGCGAGGCGATCGCCTATGCGATCGACCGCCAGGCGCTGGTCGATGCGCTGCTCGAAGGTTACGGCAAGGCGGTGGAAGTGCTCGGTGCCGAGCCGGTCTTCGGCTACACCGACAAGGTCAAGGGTTACGAGTACAATCTCGACAAGGCCAAGCAACTGGTGAAGGAGGCCGGCGCGGAAGGTGCCACCGTCGAATTCCTCACCTCTCCGGCCTATAGCCGCGCCACCGTTGAGGCCATCCAGCAGATGGTCAATGAGGCAGGTCTCAACGTCACCATCTCCTCCAGCGACCAGGCGACCTTCCTGAAGCGCCGCCAGGGCGATCCAGCCAATGCTGGCGGCCTTGCCTTCGGCGCATGGTCCTGCGCCTGCCAGGACGTCGACGGCGTGATCTTCCCGCTGTTCCGCACCGGCAGCATCTGGGCGAAATATTCGAACCCGAAGTTCGATGGGGCCGTCGACAAGGCGCGCGCCATCCTCGACCAGAACGAGCGGCTGAAGCTCTACGAGCAGGCCTACCAGATCCTCAAGGACGACGTTCCGGGCCTTGGTCTTTATCAGGCCTATGCGATCTATGGCGCAAACAAGCAGCTGAAGTGGCAGCCGACCGCCAACGAAGCCATGTTCGTCATGGACATGAGCTGGCAGTAAGACAGGTAGCACGACCATGTTGACATACGCCGTCGAGCGTTTGATACAGGCGATCATTGCGATCTTCGGCGTTCTCACCATCGTGTTCGTCGTGATGCATCTCTCGGGCGATCCGACCCTGCTGCTCGTGCCGCAGGACGCATCGGCCCAGATGATCGCGGATCTCCGCCACCAGCTCGGTTTCGACCGGCCGATCTCGGTGCAGTACCTGGATTACCTTCAGGGGCTCGCCCGGTTCGATTTCGGTGTTTCCGCCGTGCAACGCGTGCCGGCATTCGATATTGTCATGTCGCGCGTGCCCTATACGATGATGCTCGCCGCCGGCGCGCTGGTGGTGGCGATCGGTATGGGCATCCCGGCCGGCATCCTGATGGCGACGAACCGCGGCGGTTGGCTGGAACGGCTATTGACCGCGATCGTCGTCACCGGCCAGAGCGTGCCGACCTTCCTGTCCGGCATCGTATTGATCTTCGTCTTCGGCGTCGCGCTGCGCTGGCTGCCGACCTCCGGCTCCGGCGACTTCGCCTCGCTGATCATGCCTTCGATCGCGCTGGGGGCAGTATCCATGTCGACCTTCGCGCGCATGACCCGCATCTCGATCATCGACGAGCTCGGCAAGGATTATGTCCGGGCCGGCCGCGCCCGCGGCCTGTCGATCGGCTCGGTTGTGGTGCACCATGTGCTGCGGAACGCGGCGATCCCGGTCATCACCATCGCCGCGCTCGAAATCGGCAACCTGCTGGCCGGCGCGGTCATCATCGAGACGGTCTTTGCCTGGCCGGGCATCGGCCAGCTCGCCATCCAGTCCATCCAGTCGCGCGACTTCCTGGTCGTCCAAGTCATCGTGCTGCTGATCTCCTTCGTTTACGTGTTGACCAGCGTGCTTGCGGATTTCGTCTATGCGCTCGTCGATCCGCGTATCCGCCTGATCCGCTGAGGAGGTATTCATGAACACCGCCGTCCTCGCCCTCGGTCAACGCATTCGCCGGGTCCCCCTGTCAGTCATCATCGTCTCGATCATCTTCCTGGTGATCGTGACCCTCGCGATCCTTGCCCCCTGGGTCGCGCCGGCCGATCCGAACAAGCAGACCCTGCTCGCCCGCCTGAAGCCGCCGGGCTTCGAACTGCGCGGCTTCACCTACTGGCTCGGCACCGACGACCTCGGTCGCGACCTGCTCTCGCGCACCATCTACGGCGCCGGCGTCTCGCTTTCGGTCGCGGTCCTCTCCGTCGTCGTCTCGACGCTGGTCGGCGTCACCCTCGGCATGGTCGCCGGCTGGTTCCGCGGCAAGATCGAGATCCTCATCATGCGCCTTGTCGACATCATGATGTCGATCCCGGCGATCCTGCTTGCGGTGCTGACGGTCGCCGTGCTCGGCCCGGGCTTCCTGAAGCTCGTCCTGGTGCTCGGCCTGACCCGCTGGCCGCGTTACACCCGCGTCGCCTACGCCCAGACGCTGCAGGTTTCCAACCTGCCGTTTATCAAGGCTTCGGAACTCGCCGGTGCCGGGGCGGCGCGCATCCTCTTCCACCACATCCTGCCGAACATCGCCGGGCCGCTGCTGATCGTCGCGACTGCCGAATTCGGCCTGATGATCCTAATGGAAGCCGGCCTTTCCTTCCTCGGCCTCGGCATCCAGCCGCCAGCCGCAAGCTGGGGCTCGATCATGAGCGTCGGCCGCCAGTATCTCGAGCGGGCCTGGTGGATCGTCGCCTTCCCCGGCGCCTGTCTCTTCCTACTCGTCTTTTCCGTCAACGTGCTTGGCGACTGGCTGCGTGACCAGATCGACCCGCGTTCGCGTTCTCGCTGAGGTTTTACCCATGGAATTCGAAAACAAGACCATCGTCATCACCGGCGCCGCCGGCGTCTTCGGCCGCTGGATCGCCGCCTATTTCGCGCAGGAAGGCGCAAGGCTTTGCCTCAGCGACATCCGCATGGACGGGCTGGAAAAGGCGGTCAGGGAACTTGGCCTCGACCGGTCGAAGGTGCTGCTGCACGCGACCGAACTGACGAGCGACGCCTCCATGCTGGACCTCGTCGATCTCGTGCGCCGCGAATGGAAGGCGCCGGACATCCTGGTCAACAATGCCGGCATCTATACCCGCTTCAGCCTGCTTGACATGGAATTCTCCGACTGGGACCGTGTCTTCGGCGTCAACCTGCGGGCGCCCTTCGTGCTGTCGCGTGAAATGGCGAAGCTGATGATCGCAGAAGGCAAGCAAGGCTCGATCGTCAACATCTCGTCTGGCGCAGCCCGCAAGATGAACCAGAATTCCGTGCCCTACTGCACTTCGAAGACGGCGATAGAGCGCCTCTCGAAGGGTTTTGCGATGGAGCTCGCGGAATACGGCATCCGCGTCAACGTCGTGGAGCCGGGTTTCGCGCCTGGCAGCGAGGTGAGCGAGCTTTCCGACGAATATGTCACCAACATGCTGAAGAACATCCCGCTCGGCCGCGCGAGCGGCCCGCAGGATGCGCCAGGCGCGATCGCCTATCTCTGCTCCGACAAGGCCGCCTTCATCACCGGTGCCGTGCTCTCCGTCGACGGTGGCAATTCGATCGGCAACTACAAGCGGCCCGAGCGGGCCAAGACCGGAGGGGCTTAAGGGAATGGACGCTGCCGCAACCCCGCTGCTTGCCGTCGACAGGCTCACCATTGACATCGGTGGCGCCAAGGTCGTCGACGACGTCTCCTTCGCCGTGGCGCCCGGCAAGGTCATGGCGCTGGTGGGCGAATCCGGCTGCGGCAAATCGCTGACCTCCTATGCCATGCTCGGCCTGCTGCCGCCGGCAGCCCGCCGTACCGGCGGCCGGATCATGCTCGACAACACCGATCTTGCCGCAATGTCGGAGCGGCAGTTCCGCAAGGCCCGCGGCAAAGATATTTCCATCATCTTTCAGGAGCCTAGCGCCTCGCTCGACCCACTGACGACGGTCGGCGCGCAGATCGCCGAGGCCTACCGCGTGCATCACGGCGTCTCGAAGGCCGAAGCTTACCAGAAGGCGCGGCAGATGCTCGCCGATGTCGGCATTCCCGATCCCGACCGGCGGCTGCATCAATATCCGTTCGAACTTTCGGGCGGCATGTGTCAGCGCATCATGATCTCGATCGCGCTGATCTGCGGTCCGCGCGTGCTGGTCGCAGACGAGCCGACCACGGCACTCGACGTGACGATCCAGGCGCAGATCCTTGATCTCATGAAGAAGCTGGTAGCCGAGCGCGGCACCGCAATCGTCATGATCACCCATGACATGGGCGTGGTCGCCGATATCGCTGACGAGGTAGCGGTCATGTATGCTGGCCGCATCGCCGAGATCGCCCCGGTTCACGCGCTCTTTCGCGAACCGAAGCACCCCTATACGGCCCTGCTTTTGGCTAGCGTACCGAAACTCGATGACGCTCCCAAGGCGGATCTGGCGACCATCGAGGGCACAGTGCCGACACCGAGCGAATTTGGCGTCGGTTGCCGTTTCGCGGACCGCTGTCCGCTCGTGACAGACAAGTGTCGCAACGAACAGCCGCCGCTGATGGATTGTGGCGGGGGCCATCGCTCGGCGTGCTGGCATATCGATCGCATGAGGGAAATCCGCGAGGTTGCGGCATGAGCGACAAAGTTCTCGAAATCCGTGACGTCGCGGTGCATTTCGGCGGCCACAGCGGCTTGCTCGGCAAGGCCGGACCGGTTGTGAAGGCGGTCAACGGCGTGGATCTCACGATCGGCCGCGCCGAGACAGTGGCGCTGGTCGGCGAATCCGGCTGCGGCAAGTCCACGCTCTCCAACACGATCGTCGGCCTGCAGGCGCCGGTTTCCGGCAGCGTCAAGATCAGCGGCGAAGAAGTGGTCGGCGCCGACAAAAAGAAGCTCAACGATATCCGTCGCAAGGTGCAGATGATCTTCCAGGACCCGGCGCTATCGCTCGACCCGCGCTCGACGGTGGGTGCCACGATCGCCGAACCGCTGATCGTGCGCGGCGTCGCTCGTGGCAAGCAGCTCAAGGCGCGCGTCGCGACGCTCCTGCAACAGGTGGGCCTGCGACCCGAACATGCGGACCGTTATCCGCACCAGTTTTCCGGCGGCCAGCGCCAACGCGTGGTGATTGCCCGCGCGCTAGCGCTCGAACCGGACCTCGTCATCTGCGACGAGCCGGTCTCGGCGCTCGACGTGTCGGTACGGGCGCAGATACTCAACCTGCTGGTGGCGCTACAGAAGCGCACCGGCGTTTCCTATCTCTTCGTCTCGCATGACCTCGGCGTGGTTCGTCACATTTGCGACCGCGTTGTGGTCATGTATCTCGGCCGTTTCGTCGAAATGGCCGACCGCGACACCTTTTTCGCCAACCCGAAACATCCCTATACCAAGGCGCTGATGTCGGCGGTGCCGGAAGCCGACCCCGTTGTACAGCGCTCGAAAGAACGGCTCATTCTCGGCGGCGAGCTGCCGAGCCCGGCCAACATCCCCTCCGGCTGCGCCTTCAACACGCGATGTCCGCTTGCGACCGAGATTTGTTCCAGGGAACGACCGGAACTGACCCCGCGCGCCGATGGCGCTCGCGTCGCCTGCCATCACGCATAAGAGTACTGCCATGACCGATACCCCGACGAACGAAACCCTCCGACTGATCGGCCTCGAGGCCGAGGCGGAGATCCGTATCGACCGCTGGGGCATTCCGCATATCAAGGCGGCGAGCGAGAAGGACCTGTTCTTCGCGCAGGGCTTCAACGCGGCACGCGACCGGTTGTGGCAGCTCGACCTGTGGCGCAAGCGCGGCCTCGGTCTCCTGGCCGCCGATTTTGGTCCGGGCTACCTGGCGCAGGATCATGCCGCCCGACACTTCCTCTATCGCGGCGACATGGCGGCGGAATGGACAGCTTACGCGGCGGATACGGAGGCGATCTGCACCGCCTTCGCCGCCGGCATCAATGCCTATATCGCGCTCTGCGGGGCTGAGCCTTCCCGCCTGCCGCCGGAATTTGCCGTCTTCGGCACAAAGCCGGCACGTTGGCAGCCTTCGGACGTCGTGCGTATCCGCAGCCACGCACTGACCCGCAACGGGCTCTCGGAAATCCTGCGCGCCAACATCATGGCGCTGGCCGATGCCGAGACCGACCTGTTGCGTTACGAGATCGATCCGCCGGTTGAACCGAAGCTGGCCGAAGGTATCGTGCTCGCCGACATCCCGCTTGAAGCGACCCGCCTGTTCAAGCTCGCCACCGCGCCGGTCACCTTCGACAAAGCCCGGCTTGCCGCCACGCTCGATGATGTCTGGAAATGGACCGAGGTGACCGATCTCGGCGACGTCATCCAGGCAACCATGGAAGAGGGCTCCAACAACTGGGCCGTTAACGGTTCGCGCACTGAGACCGGCCGGCCGATCCTCGCGAGCGACCCGCACCGGGCGCATGCGGTGCCCTCGCTGCGTTATCTCGTGCATCTCGAGGCGCCGGGCCTCAACGCCATCGGCACCGGCGAACCGACCGCCCCGGGCATCTCGCTCGGCCACAACGAAAAGACCGCTTTTGGGCTGACCATTTTCGGCGCCGACCAGGAAGACATCTATGTCTACGAGACGAAGGACGGCGACCCGGAGCAGTATCGTTATGGCGACGGCTGGGAGGCGATTACCCGCCTGGAGGAGCAGTTCGTGGTCAAGGGCTTTCCCGACCAGATCCTGACGCTCTCCTTCACCCGTCACGGCCCGATTCTGCAGGAGAATCCGAAGAAGCGGCAGGCGATCGCCATGCGCTCCGTCTGGCTGTCGCCGGGCTCGGCAGCCTATCTCGGCAGCCTGTCCTATATGCGCAGCAGCTCGGTGAAGGCATTTTCCGAAACGCTTTCGCACTGGGGCACGCCCTCGGTCAACCACGTCAGCGCCGACGTGGAGGGCAATATCGGCTGGTTCACTGCCGGCTTCACGCCGATCCGGCATAACTGGGAGGGCCTCCTGCCGGTACCGGGTCACGGCTCCCATGAATGGGACGGCTTCCTGCCCGCTGACCAATTGCCGCGCAAATACAATCCGGCTGAAGGTTTCGTGGCCTCCGCCAACGAGATGAACCTGCCTGCCGACCGCGATTCGAACGCGCCGTCGATCGGTCATGAATGGGCGGAAGTCAGCCGCGCCCAGCGCATCAAGTCCGTGCTCGCCGGCGACGCGAAGCACACGCTGAAGGGCTCGACCGCGCTGCAGACGGATACCTATTCCCGCCCGGCCGCAACGATCTGTGGCGTGCTGGACAGGGTTACCGCCCAATATCCGCTCGATGAAACCCAGAAACAGGCGCTTGCTCTCTTCAACGGCTGGGATCACCGGCTGGACGCCACAAGCGCCCCGGCCGCCCTCTTCGAAGTCTGGTGGATGAAGCATCTGCGGCCTGCGCTGCTCGCGAAATTCGCGCCGAATCCGACCGTCCGGCAATTGCTACTGCCGGGCGATGTCGACCGCATGCTGACCCTGCTCTCGGAACCCGGTTCTCATTGGAGAGAGGCCGAGCGCGACACCATGCTGTTATCGACGCTGTCTGCCGGTTTTGCCGATTGCGAAAAGCGCTTCCGCACCGATCCGGCCGCCTGGCAATGGGGCGGTCTGCATAAAGCGCGCTTCGAGCATGCCACCAGCGGCATTAAGGCGGAAGGTGCAATCACCTGGAATGTCGGTCCCTTGCCAACCGGTGGCAGCCGCTCCACGCCCATGCATGCCGGCTACCGGATGAGCGATTTCGGCGTCAGCGCCGGCGCGTCGGTGCGGCTCGTCATG
>NZ_JBNDHT010000086.1:0-28515 GCF_056755115.1 Rhizobium sp. SVR5-2C
GCATATTCATTGACATCCACAAGGCCCAGGCACTTTCCCTCATCCATGCCATCCAAGACCACTCCATAGCTTAGGATAGCCACTTCTCCGGTACTTAGATCAGTGACTGACCACGACCCGTCTTCTTCCCGCTTTGGCGCATAGCTTTGCTGCTTCTGCCGCTTCATCGCACATCTCCTTCGCTAACGAGCTGTCCGCCACAGCACTCTGTCCTATCGGTCGACCTGTGTCGGTTCGACTCAGAAGCACTTTCGAGGTCTATGTTGCCTTCGCTGTCTCGACCTCGCGACAGTGCTGCGCGCCTATGGAGCGACTGGTAAGTGGCGATCCCAGGATTGCGAATGCTGCACTGCAGCAAGAATAGCTCTGCCTTTGAAAAAAGCTAGTCCCTTCGTTGCGTTCGCGCTTTCTCGCTCCATTCGGGTAAGATTTTCATGCCGCTTCAAGGCCATTTGAGGCAAGGCGAAATGGTCAGGGAAGGCTGGTCGACGAAAACGGTGCTCCGGCCGATCCAACTTTCAAGACGCCTGACCAGGGCGCTGCGACCCAAGTCTGGAGGCGACCTCGTCGCTCCTCGATGGCTTGGGCGGTGTCTATTGCGAGGATTGCGACATCGCCGTCCGGGCGGAGCCGGCGGGTGAACCGTTCATGGGTGTCAAGGCTTACGGCACCAATTCCAATGAAGCCGAGCGGCTTTGGGCGCTCGGTCGAACTCACGAAGGTCAACGCCTTCGCCCTTACTTGAAGTCCAGCGTGTAACAGAAGGCGACTAAAGGGAACGGAAAAAGAATGCGTCTTCGCTTCGGACGCATTCTCTCGCAACGTTTTGATTTTTTTGCCGTTCGAGCAGCACCACAATCCCGGGAGCAATTTTTAGCCGATATGGTCGAACGCTGTGAGTCCCGGCGATGAGGATCGCTTCGCGGCCCAAGCCAGACCGCATCCAATCCGAAGCCGTTGCCGTCGGCCGAGCCAAGACGGCTTCTTCAGGGCCCAAAAATATGCCGTAGCGATCCGCGCAACAGTCGTCCGGCGAAGATGGTTATGCAGTCTCACCTCTCAGGAGAAGTGCCATGCAGCGGCGATTAGCGATAAATGGATTACCACGGAGCTAGACTGTCAAATGACGACGGGCCTCCAGCGTATCCAGTGTCTCTGCAAGCCCCTCGTGCACGATCTCGCCGCGGTCCATGATGTAGACGTAGTCGGCAAGCTCGCGGCAGAAATCGAGATATTGCTCGACGAGCAGGATCGCCATGCCGGTGGTGTCGCGCAGATAGCGGATCGCTCGGCCGATATCCTTGATGATCGAGGGCTGGATGCCCTCGGTCGGCTCGTCGAGCACCAGGATCTTCGGCCGCGTCACCATCGCCCGGCCGATCGCCAATTGCTGCTGCTGGCCGCCCGAAAGATCGCCGCCGCGACGCGACAACATCGACTTCAGCACCGGGAAGAGGCGGAAAATGTCATCGGGGATGTTGCGGTCGCGGCGGCCAAGCGGAGCAAAGCCGGTTTCTAGGTTTTCTTTCACCGTCAGCAGCGGAAAAATCTCGCGCCCCTGAGGCACGTAGCCGATGCCCTGCTTGGCGCGGGCAAACGGCGGCAGCCCGTTCAGCTTCACATCGTTGAAGCTGACACTGCCAGCCGACAACGGATGCTGGCCGGTAACGGCGCGAAGAAGAGAGCTCTTCCCCACGCCGTTACGCCCCAGCACGCAAGTAATCTTGCCCATGTCCGCCTTGACCGAGATGCCGCGCAATGCCTGAGCCGCGCCATAGTAAAGGTTTGCGTTTTCAACTGTCAGCATCTCAGCGCCCCAGATAGTTTTCGATCACCTTCGGATCGGAGCTCACGAAGTCGATCGATCCCTCTGCGAGCACCGAGCCTTCCGCCAGACACGTCACCTTGACGCCGAGGTCGCGGATGAAGCCCATGTCGTGTTCGACGACGACGACGGAGCGGGTCTTGGCGATCTCCTTGAGCAGGATCGCGGTCTCGGCCGTTTCGGCATCGGTCATGCCGGCCACCGGCTCGTCGATCAGAAGCAGTTTCGGCTCCTGCGCCAAAAGCATGCCGATCTCCAGCCACTGCTTCTGCCCGTGGGAAAGATTGGCAGCCAGTTCGTCACGGCGATGCGTCAGGCGCACGGTTTCGAGGATCTCCTCGATGCGCGCCTTGTCGTCATCCGAGAGACGGTAGAACAGCGTCGAGAAGACGCCGCGTTTGCGGTTGAGGGCCAGTTCGAGATTGTCCCAGACCGTGTGGCTTTCGAAGACGGTCGGCTTCTGGAACTTGCGGCCGATGCCGAGCTGGGCGATGTCGGCTTCATCGAGCTTCGTCAGGTCGGTCTGGCCGTTGAAGAACACCTCGCCCTCGTCGGGCCGTGTCTTGCCGGTGATGATATCCATCATCGTCGTCTTGCCGGCGCCGTTTGGGCCGATGATGGCGCGAAGCTCGCCCGGCTCGATGACGATCGACAGCGAGTTCAGCGCTTTGAAGCCGTCGAAGGAGACGGACACGCCATCGAGATAGAGCACGCTGTTGGGTTTGACGTCAGGGATCATGCGCGCTCACTCCGCGGGCTGGATTTTTGGATCGACGCCTTCTTCTTGAAGCGAAGCAGGCGTTGCTTCCGTCCGTGGCGTCTTGCGGCCGAGATACTGGGCGATGGTGCCGACGATGCCCTTCGGCAGGAACAGCGTGACGAGCACAAAGAGGCCGCCGAGCGCGAATAGCCAGAACTCCGGGAAGAGACCCGTGAAGATCGTCTTGCCGCCATTGACTAGGATAGCGCCGATGATAGGGCCAATCAGCGTCGCGCGGCCGCCGACCGCCGTCCAGATGACGACTTCGATCGAGTTGGCCGGCGCAAATTCACCGGGGTTGATGATACCGACCTGCGGCACGTAGAGCGCACCGGCAATGCCTGCCATCATCGCCGAGACGACGAAGGTGAAGAGCTTGAAACGCTCGACACGGTAGCCGAGAAAGCGCGTACGGCTTTCGGCATCGCGCACGCCGACCAGCACCTTGCCGAACTTCGAGCGGACGATCGCCGAAGCGATCATCAGCGACAGCGCCAGGAAGATCGCGGTTGCCGCAAAGAGTGCCGCGCGCGTGCCGTCGGCCTGGACGTTGAAGCCGATGATTTCCTTGAAGTCGGTCATGCCGTTATTGCCGCCGAAACCCATGTCGTTGCGGAAAAAGGCAAGCAGCAGCGCGTAGGTCATAGCCTGGGTGATGATCGAAAGGTAGACGCCGTTGACGCGGGAGCGGAAGGCGAACCAGCCGAAGACGAAGGCCAAGAGCCCCGGCACCAGCAGAACCATCAGCGCCGCGAACCAGAACTTGTCGAAGCCGTACCAGAACCAGGGCAGTTCCTTCCAGTTCAGGAAGACCATGAAGTCGGGCAGGATAGGATCGCCATAGACGCCGCGGGAGCCGATCTGGCGCATCAGATACATCCCCATCGCATAACCGCCGAGCGCGAAGAAAGCGCCGTGACCGAGCGAGAGGATGCCGCAAAAGCCCCAGACGAGATCGAGGGCCAGCGCCAGCAGCGCATAGGTCAGGTACTTGCCGAACAGCGCCATGATGTAGGTCGGGATGTGCAGCGGGTTCTCGGGGCCGGTCATCAGGTTCAGCACCGGAACGAGGGCGGCAACCGCCAGCAGGATGGCGATGGCAATGGAGATCTTGCGATCGAGAGACCGGAGAAGGAAGGCCGTAATCATGCTTCCACCGCCCTTCCTTTGAGTGCGAAGAGCCCGCGGGGACGCTTCTGGATGAAGAGGATGATGAGGACGAGCACCAGGATCTTGCCGAGCACGGCGCCGGCGAAGGGTTCCAGGAACTTGTTGACGACGCCGAGCGACAGAGCGCCGACCAGCGTGCCCCAGAGATTGCCGACGCCGCCGAAGACCACGACCATGAAGCTGTCGATGATGTAGCTCTGGCCGAGATTAGGCGAGACGTTGTCGATCTGGCTGAGTGCGACACCCGCCATGCCGGCAATGCCGGAGCCGAGCGCGAAGGTGAAGGCATCGACCCAGCCGGTGCGGATACCCATGGACGAGGCCATGCGGCGGTTCTGGGTGACGGCGCGCATCTGCAGGCCGAAGGCGGAGCGCTTGAGCAGCATCAGCAGGGTCACGAAGACGGCCATAGAGAAGACGATGATCCAGAGGCGGTTCCAGGTAATCGACAGGCCGCCGAGCTCGAAGGCGCCGGACATCCAGCTCGGATTGCGCACTTCGCGGTTGGTCGGGCCGAAGATCGTGCGCACCGCCTGCTGCAGGATCAGCGACACGCCCCAGGTCGCCAGCAGCGTTTCCAGCGGCCGGCCGTAGAGATAGCGGATCACGACGCGCTCGATGATAAGGCCGACGAAGCCGGTGAAGACGAAGGCGGCGGGCACGGCGAAGGCCAGCGAGTAGTTGGCCATCTCGGGGAAGTTGGCGGTGATATATTCCTGCACGACATAGGTCGTGTAGGCGCCGATCATCACCATCTCGCCATGCGCCATGTTGATGACGCCCATGACGCCGAAGGTGATGGCAAGGCCGATGGCGGCCAGCAGCAGCACGGAGCCGAGTGACAGCCCGTACCAGACGTTCTGCACCACATCCCAGACCGCCAGGTTGCGCTTGATGCCATCGATATCCGACTGGATGGCGGGCTTCAGATCATCAGGCGCCGTTTCCATCGCCGTCGTCAGGATCGTCAGCGCGTTGCGATCGCCGCGGGCGGCGATCGTGTCGATGGCGGCCTTCTTGTCCTCGGCGCTGACATCGCTTTTCAGCATCATCACCGCGCGGGCGGCTTCCATCGTGTTCTTGACCTCGGCATCCTTCTCGCCCGAAAGCGCGGCGTTCAGAAGCTCGAGATTGGAGGGATCGGCATCCCTGAGCAGGCCCTGGGCGGCTGCAAGCCGCGCGGAACGATCCGGGCTCAGCAGCGTCAGCGTGCTCATGGCGCTGGCGATTGCGCCGCGCAGCGAATTGTTGATCTTCACCTTCGACATGTAGTCGGGATCGATCCCCTCGGCGGCCTCGCCGGTGATCGGATCGGCATAGGTCGGCTCATCCTCGGTGCCGCCCTGGAGCAGCACCGGGCCGCCCTCTTCGGAATTCACATAGAGCTGGCCATCGCTGAGCTGCTGCAGGATCTGGCCGACATGCGGATCTTTCGAGGCGACGAGCGCCTTGATGGCTTCGGCGCGCTGATCGAAATCGCCTTCGCCGAGCGCGTTGACGAGGGCGTGGATGTCTTCCTGAGCCTTCAGCGGCGATGCAAGCATCGGAGCCGCGAGGCAGAGGGTAAGAAGGATAAGCTTGAGGGCGCGATACATCGGCTTTCTCGCCTGGACTATCGTTGGCCTTTTGGGCAGCAACCGTTTGGGACGGAGCTTCCGCCCGGAGATGGGATCCGGACGGAAGTCATCAGGCAGGTATCGGATCGGCTAACTCAAGACCCCTTGCCACCGCACTTGCCGGTCGCAACGTTGAAGTTGCCGCAGTTCATCGGCTTGCGCCAATCGGAGATCAGGTCCTTGGAGTCCGGCAGGTAGTCGGACCATTCGTCACCGACGACGGCAGGCGTCTGCTGCACGATTTCGAACTGGCCGTCGGCCTGGATTTCGCCGATCAGGACAGGCTTGGTGATGTGGTGGTTCGGCATCACGGTCGCCGTGCCGCCGGAGAGGTTCGGAACGGAGACGCCGATGATGGTGTCGAGAACCTTGTCGGTGTCAGTCGTGCCGGCGGCCTGAACGGCCTTAACCCAGGCGTTGAAGCCGATATAGGCAGCTTCCATCGGGTCGTTGGTCACCCGCTTGTCGTTCTTCGTGAAGGCGTGCCATTCCTTGATGAACTTCTTGTTCGCAGGGCTTTCGACCGACTCGAAGTAGTTCCAGGCAGCGAGATGGCCGACGAGCGGCTTGGTGTCGAGACCGGCAAGCTCTTCTTCGCCGACCGAGAAGGCCACGACCGGGATGTCAGTTGCCTTGACGCCCTGGTTGCCGAGTTCCTTGTAGAAGGGAACGTTGGCGTCACCGTTGATCGTCGAGACGACGGCGGTCTTCTTGCCGGCCGAGCCGAATTCCTTGATCTTGGAGACTTCCGTCTGCCAGTCGGAGAAGCCGAACGGCGTGTAGTTGACGATGATGTCTTCCTTCGGAATGCCCTTGGATTCGAGATAGGCTTCCAGGATCTTGTTGGTCGTGCGCGGATAGACGTAGTCGGTGCCTTCGAGCACGAAGCGCTTAACGCCTTCCTTCTCCATCAGGTAGTCGACGGCCGGGATCGCCTGCTGGTTTGGAGCTGCACCCGTGTAGAAGATGTTGCGCGAGGATTCTTCACCCTCGTACTGGACCGGATAGAACAGGATCGAGCTCAGCTCTTCGAAGACCGGCAGGACCGACTTGCGCGACGAGGATGTCCAGCAACCGAAGACGGCCGCGACCTTGTCCTTTTCGATCAGCTCGCGCGCCTTTTCGGCAAACAGCGGCCAATCCGAAGCCGGATCGACAACGACGGCTTCAAGCTTCTTGCCGAGAAGCCCGCCCTTCTTGTTCTGCTCGTCGATGAGCATCAGCATGGCGTCCTTGAGCGTCGTCTCGGAGATGGCCATGGTGCCGGAGAGCGAGTGCAGGACGCCGACCTTGATCGTGTCCTCGGCAGCGACTGCCCCGTGGAATGCGGCCGTGGCCGACATGACGGCACCGAGAACGGCGCCTGAAACGTATGATCGCAGATTCATCTTGTGATCCCCTCTTCTTGTTCGACAACAGGCCGGAAGGCAAAAATTAACTGTTGCTTAAAGAACTATCGGGTGCTGCACTGCGAAAACACATACGTAATATGACGTAGGCAACGGGGCGAAATCTGCACGAGAATGCTGCGCTGCACTCTTAAGCCCCCAGCCCATTCATGTTACGGAAATGTGACGAAGGGGAACGAAGGGACCGGCAGATCAGCATGGCAGCGCGGCAACGCATCATTCCGGTCAGGCGCGAGTATAACCGCTGGGTCGCGAACCAGACGCTCGAAGACTATGCGCTGCGTTTCACCGCAAAGAGCGCCCGGCAATTCTCCTCGCAACGCATCTCGCAGACGGCGATCGGCGCCATCTCCTTCCTGGCGCTGGAGGCGATCGGCGGGGCGATCACCCTTTCCTACGGCACTACCAACGCCTTCTTCGCCATCATCGTCGCTTCCATCGCGATGCTCGCCATCGGCCTGCCGATCAGCCGCTACGCAATCCGCCACGGCGTCGATATCGACCTGCTCACCCGCGGCGCGAGCTTCGGCTATATCGGCTCGACGATCACCTCGCTGATCTATGCGAGCTTCACCTTCATGCTGTTCGCGATCGAGGCGTCGATCATGTCCGGCGCACTGGAGCTGACGCTCGGCATCCCGCTCTGGATCGGCTACATCGTCAGCGCCGTGATGGTGATCCCGCTGGTCACACACGGCGTCAAGCTGATCAGCCGCTTCCAGCTCGTCACCCAACCCTTCTGGATCATTCTCAACGTCCTGCCCTTCATTTTCATCGCCTTTCTCGACTGGGAGAAATTCGATGTCTGGCGTGCCTTCGCCGGCATCCGCCACGCCTCGGGACCACCGGGCACCGTCGCCGATTTCAACCTCGTGGAATTCGGCGCCGCCTCCGCCGTCATCCTGGCGCTGATGTCGCAGATCGGCGAACAGGCCGACTTCCTGCGCTTCCTGCCGCCGGACGGGCAGCGCAAGTGGCGCCACCGCCTTGCCGTCTTCCTCGCCGGGCCCGGCTGGGTGATCATCGGCGCGCCGAAACTGCTGGCCGGTTCCTTCCTTGTGGTCCTGACCTTTACGGCGGGTGTGCCCGTCGACCGCGCCGCCGATCCGGCGCAGATGTATCTGACCGCCTTCGGCTACATGATCCCTTGGCACAATGCCGCCCTGCTGCTGATGGCGGCATTCGTCGTCGTCTCGCAGTTGAAGATCAACGTCATGAACGCCTATGCGGGCTCTCTCGCCTGGTCGAACTTCTTCTCGCGCCTCACCCACAGCCATCCCGGCCGCGTCATCTGGCTGATCTTCAACGTGGCGATCGCCCTGCTTTTGATGGAACTCGGCATCTACAGGCTGCTGGAAGAAACGCTCGGCATCTTCTCGATCATCGCCATGGCCTGGCTCTGCACGATCTCGGCCGATCTCTTCATCAACAAGCCGCTCGGCCTCGCTCCTCCAGGCATCGAGTTCAAGCGCGCCCATCTCTACGACATCAACCCGGTCGGACTCGGCGCCATGACGCTCTCGGCCGGCATCGCGCTGATCGCCCATTTCGGCGCCTTCGGCCCGATCGCCGCCTCGCTCGCCCCCTATATCACGCTCGTCGTCGCGCTGACCGCCTCGCCGCTGATCGCCTGGGGTACGAAGGGCAAGTTCTACCTCGCCCGCAAGCCGCGCCACAGCTGGAAGAACCTGACTGATATCACCTGCTCGGTCTGCGAACATCCCTTCGAGCCTGAGGACATGGCCTGGTGCCCGGCCTATGCCGCGCCGATCTGCTCGCTTTGTTGCTCCCTCGACAGCCGCTGCCACGACATGTGCAAGCCGAAGGCGCGGCTGAACGCCCAGGTCGGCACCGTCGCCAAGGCCGTACTGCCGGAAACAGTGGTGCAGAAGCTTACGACCCGCCTCGGCCGGTACGGCATCGCCGTCGTGCTGGCACTGACGGCCGTCGGCGCCATCCTAGCGATGATCGCCCATCAAGTCTCCGCAGCGTCGCCGGAGACCGCCGAGGTGGTCAGCCGCACGATCCTCGCCGTGTTCTTCGTCTTCGCCGTCATCGCCGGCGTCGTCTGCTGGTTCTATGTGCTCGCCCATGACAGCCGCGTCGTCGCCGAAGAGGAATCCTCGCGCCAGAACACGCTGCTGCTGAAGGAAATCGCCGCGCACAAGAAGACCGACGCGGCCCTGCAGAACGCCAAGGAGACGGCAGAGGCCGCCAACCGCGCCAAGAGCCGCTATGTCGTCGGCCTCAGCCACGAACTGCGCACGCCGCTGAATGCCGTCCTCGGCTACGCCCAGATCCTTGAGCGCGACGAAACGATCCCCGCCCCTCGCCAGTCCTCCATCAAGGTCATCAGACGCAGCGCCGAGCATCTGTCCGGCCTGATCGACGGCCTGCTCGACATCTCGAAGATCGAGGCCGGGCGTCTGCAGGTCTATTCCAACGAGATCAACATCCAGGATTTCCTCGACCAGATCGTCGACATGTTCCGCCCGCTGGCACAGGCCAAGGGGCTAACCTTCCATCACGATCGCTCTCTCGCCCTGCCCCAGTTCGTGCGCACCGACGAAAAGCGCCTGCGCCAGATCCTCGTCAACCTGCTCTCCAACGCGATCAAATTCACCGACGAGGGCAGCGTCACCTTCGATGTCGGCTATCGCAGCCAGGTAGCGACCTTTACCGTCACCGATACCGGCCGCGGCATCGCCGAGAAGGACTTGCGCCGCATCTATGAACCTTTCCAGCGCGGCGAGGCCGACAGCATCCGGCCGACGCCAGGCCTCGGACTCGGCCTGACGATTACGCGGCTCCTGACCAACACCCTTGGCGGCGAAATCTCGGTGAAGAGCGAGAAGGATCAGGGCTCGACTTTCCGCGTTCGCCTCATGCTCTCGGCGGTGATGCGCGAAATGACGGCGCGGCCGCAGGAAAAGAAGATTGTCAGCTACGACGGCCCGCGCCGCACCATCGTCGTCGTCGACGACAACGAGGACCACCGTGAGATGATGCGCGAGGTGCTTGCCCCACTTGATTTCGTCGTCCTGACCGCAGCGAGCGGCGCCGACTGCCTGACCTTGATTGAAGGCATCCAACCAGATCTCTTCCTGGTCGATATCTCCATGCCGGGAATGAATGGGTGGCAACTCGTTTCGCGCTTGCGCGCGAGTGGCCAGACCGCTCCGATCGTGATGCTCTCCGCCAATATCGGCGACGCGGCAGCGACGGCGGAAAGCGACGACAGCCACAACGACGCGATCGGAAAGCCGGTCAACATCAAGCAGCTGCGCGACAAGCTGGCGCTGCATCTCGGCCTGAAATGGGTCTACGCTGACACGACACCAGCACCGGCTCCGCCGCCCAAGCCGCCACTCGTCAGCCCCGGTGCCGCCCATATCGAGGAACTGATGCGGCTTGCCGAGATCGGCTACATTCGAGGCATCGAAGCAAAGCTCGCCGACCTTGCCAGGATCGAAGCAAATCAGCCATTTACAGAGGAACTTCGTTCCTATGCGGTCTCATTCGATCTGAACGGCCTCATGAATTTCCTGCACCGTTTTGATGAAAAGGTAGAGACCCTTGGCTGAGCTCCCGCGCGATATTGTTCTACTGGTGGATGACTCGCCTGAGGCTTTGGGATTCCTGAGCGATGCTCTGGAGCAGTCCGGCTTCTCTGTATTGATCGCGACATCGGGCTCGGCCGCGCTGAATATCGTGGAACGCATTACCCCCGACCTCATTCTGCTGGACGCGGTCATGCCATCCATGGATGGCTTCGAGACCTGCAGGAAACTCAAATCCAACCCGGCAATCAGTCAGATACCGGTTATCTTCATGACCGGTCTGACGGAAACCGAACATGTCGTTCGCGCTCTCGAATCCGGAGGCGTCGATTACCTGACGAAGCCGATCAACATCGATGAGCTGCGAGCCCGAATCGGTGTCCACCTGCGCAACGCACGTTCGACACAAAGCGCGCGTGTTGCGCTGGACGCTGCCGGCAGACATTTGCTTGCAGTGAAGGGCGATGGCGACATTCACTGGTCGACGCCACAGGCAACACGTCTCATCAATGCTGCAATGGGTCGCAACGATGGCATGGACGCGGTGACGGCGCACATTGCCGCTTGGAAGAAGGATCGCATAGCAACCAGCCGCGACGACGCCTTCTCCGTCAGCCATGCCGGCCAGCCCGTGCTCCAGCTAGCCTTCCTCGGCGCCATCGGCCCCGACGAATATCTCTTTCGCCTCACAGCGAACAACGCGCGCGCCGATGACGAGGTGCTACGCCGGCATTTTTCGCTGACACAGAGAGAATCCGAAGTCCTGTTGTGGATTGCGAAGGGCAAGTCAAACCGGGACATCGGCGAGATTCTCGGGCTGTCGGCGCGCACCGTAAACAAGCATCTCGAACAAATCTACGTGAAGCTCGGCGTCGAAAACCGCGCCTCAGCCGCCGTCAAAGCCGCTCATGTCCTGCACGAGATGTGACTAATGCCCTAGCGTGCTCAACGATAGTTAACGGCAGGTTCGACAGTACTTGTTCTTGAACTCAAATGCTTCCCATCTCCCTCCGAGCCCATAGAGCGCCACAACTACCGAAGAAATTGGACAAGCCTCCGCTCAGGCCAGCAGAAAAGCCGTGCTGGCAGCCGCTATTGCCGAACGGTAGTGGCAAGATACAAAGGCATGGTTGGAAGAAGTCGCACAGAGCAAAAAGGATCCGCTAGGAAGCCTTCGGACATATCATGATACGTTCTGGATGTCGTCGGACAATGGCAACCGCCTCTGCCTGGGAAGCTTCCTGGGCGGGGAATATGACGATCTTCCGGAGGCGGTTAGAAAAGAGGTTCAGACCTTCGCCGACGTCAATGTGGCGTGGCTCAAGGAGCGCTGATCGATACCGGGGACATTGCAAAAGAAGATTGCGAACAGCGGGCGCGTGCGATCTTTGTAGCAGTCGCAGGAGCGCAGCTCCTTGCGCGACGCCGATCAGATATTTCGCTCTTCGACTCGATGATAAAGAGCTATCGCGTTTCGGGCTTAATTCCGGGCTAAAGCAGTACGCGGCTTGAGTAGCACATGACACTATGTCGGTCAGGTGCTGGCGCATAGTTGCCATGCTCATCAAGGCTGCTGGTTCTAAACACCGAATCCAGGATTTGCTGTCCAGGTGCGAGCGAGACACCGCTTACCAAGAAACCGCCGCGGCTTGCAACTGCCGGGTGGCGCGGCGGATAGCTCGTAACAAAAAAGCCTGCCGCGGGAGGAGGTGCGGCAGGCTTTAAAAATGACCGAACAGGGACTGGGAGGAGGCGTGCCGCCGTTCCAACAGACGTTCCAGGGAGGAGGAAGGAACGTCCGAAGATCGAAGCCGTACGGGAGGAGGTGCACAGCTTCCACGCTCTATCCTCTACAATATGTTTTAGCACACAAAATAGACAATGCTGCAGTGCACCTATGCGCGTTGCGCATGGTCGGCATTTCGAGTAATCGGTGATCTTGCTTTGCGTGCGCTGGTATCTGAGCTACGGCCTGAGCCTGCGCGATCTGAAGGAAATGATGGCCGGACGCGGCATCCGCGTCGATCGCTCGACCGTCCACCGCTGGGTCGTCGACATGCTCGGCTTTAAGTCGCTCAAATCCGCAGCGGCGACCCTGTCCGACATCGAGATGATCCACATGCTGCGCAAGCGTCAGTTGCAGGACGCCCCACACTTCCAGCCTGTCAATCGCCGAACAATTTGAAACTCTGGTTGCCGTTTCTTGAGCACCGCTAAATCCCACCCCGGCCCCTGTGCGTCGCAGCAAACGAAACTTGCTTGCATTGTTTACAAATTCGTCTATTACTAAACATATTGCTAAACATGAGAATTGAGGAGTTCATGTAGGCATTTCTCTAAAATGGGTGAACTTGCGCGGTCGGCGGGGAGTCGGCCTTTGGTTCTGGGAGGAACTTATGCAAAAGAAATCGAAAGCCCTTCTCGGGTTGGCCTCGACGTTCATCATCTCGTCGGCTCTGCCCAATCTCGCTAAAGCCGACCAATTGACGCTCTGCTGGGCCGCCTGGGACCCGGCGAATGCGCTGGTCGAACTCTCGAAGGATTTCACCGCCAAGACCGGCACCGAGATGAAGTTCGAGTTCGTGCCCTGGACGAGCTACGCCGATCGCTTCCTCAACGAACTGAACTCCCACGGAAAACTCTGCGACCTGATCATCGGCGACAGCCAGTGGATCGGCGGATCGGCGGAAAACGGCCACTACGTAAAGCTCAACGACTTCTTCGACAAGGAAGGCATCAAGATGGATGACTTCGTGCCGGCGACGGTCGTGGGCTATTCGGAATGGCCGAAGAACACGCCGAACTACTGGGCACTGCCCGCGATGGGCGACGTCGTCGGCTGGACCTATCGCAAGGACTGGTTCGAGCGGCCGGAGTTGCAGAAAGAATTCAAGGAAAAGTATGGCCGGGATCTTGTAGCGCCGAAGACCTATGACGAGTTGAAGCGGATCGCCGAGTTCTTCCAGAAACGCGAGATCGACGGCAAGACCGTCTACGGCGCGTCGATCTATACGGAGCGCGGCTCCGAAGGCATCACGATGGGCGTAACCAACGTCCTCTATGACTGGGGCTTCCAGTACGACAACCCCGACAAGCCCTACGAGATGGAAGGCTTCGTCAACTCGCCTGATGCAGTCAAGGGACTGGAGTTCTACAAGGCGCTCTATGACTGCTGCACACCGCCTGGCAGCTCGAACGTTTACATGGTTGAATCCGCGGACGCCTTCAAGTCAGGCCAGGTCGCCATGCAGATGAACTTCGCCTTCACATGGCCGGGTCTTTACAAGGATGAGAAGGTCGGCGGCGATAAGATCGGCTTCTTCCCCAACCCGGCCCAAAAGAAGCATTTCGCTCAGCTTGGCGGACAGGGAATTTCGGTCGTCTCCTATTCCGACAAGAAGGACGCCGCTCTGCAGTACATCAAGTGGTTCGCCCAGCCTGAAGTGCAGGCCAAATGGTGGCAACTCGGCGGCTACTCGTGCCTGAAGTCGGTCGTCAATGCCCCCGACTTCGCTTCCAGCCAGCCCTACGCCCAAGCATTCTTGGACTCGATGGCGATCGTCAAGGACTTCTGGGCCGAGCCGAGCTACGCAACCCTGCTCCAGGACATGCAGAAGCGCGTTCATAACTATGTCGTGGCCGGAAACGGCACGGCCCAGGAGGCGCTTGACGGTCTGGTGAAGGACTGGGCCGAAGTCTTCAAGGACGACGGCAAGATCTAGTGTCCGGCTGGACGCACAATATTCTTGCCAGAATGGCGGCCCGGATTGCCAAGACTGCCGGGCCGCCACGTGTCGCACATATGCAAAGACCGGGTGACACCTTGAACATTTCCTCTTCCTCTATGGTCGAGCAGGCAGTGGATGCGACTGCAAGAGCAACGCCGGTATCGGTCGCTCGCCGGGTCCGCGGTCTGTCCGACCGGGCGATCGCCTGGGTGTTTATCGCCCCCACCATCATCTTGCTTCTCGCCATCAACATCTTCCCGCTTATCTGGGCGATCTATCTGTCGTTCACGAACTATCGCGCCAATCGCCCAAATGCGCCGGTTCAGAACGTCGGATTGAATAATTACGAGCGCGTGCTTACCGACCCCGACATCTGGGAGGCCATGCAGACGACAGCCCACTTCGTGTTCTGGACGATCCTGCTGCAGACGGTCATCGGCTTTGGGCTTGCCTATCTTATCGACCGCAAGTTTCGGGGCCACGCGTTCTGGACGACGGTCATCCTCATCCCGATGATGCTGTCGCCAGCGGTCGTCGGCAACTTTTGGCGCTTCCTCTACGAGCCGCAGATCGGACTCTTTGCCTATGCCGTTTCTCTGGTCACCGGCATTCCGACCGCTGACATCCAAATGCTCGGCAGCGTCACGCTTGCGCCTTGGGCGATCATCATTGTCGATACGTGGATGTGGACACCCTACGTCATGCTGATCTGCCTGGCGGGCCTACGGTCCATTCCCGACTATATCTACGAGGCAGCAGAGGTCGACCGCGCCTCCGGATGGCGGCAGTTCTGGTCGATTACCGTGCCGATGGCCCTGCCCTTCATCATGCTCGCCGTGCTGTTTCGCGGCATCGAGAACTTCAAGATGTTCGACATGGTCACGCTTTTGACCGGCGGCGGTCCGGGCTCGACCACCGAGGTCGCCTCCATCACCTTGAAACGTGCGGCCTTCGAGAGCTGGGCAACCGGACGAGCCTCGGCCTTCGCCATTGTCCTCTTCGTGGCCGTGTTCGGCCTCGCCAACATCTACGTCAAGGCACTCAACAGGGTGAAGCAACGATGAGTTCCGCCACCTCAGCCCATTCGGTCGTCGAACCGAGCCCAATCAGCAAGCGCATCGCCGGCGCCATCGTCATCCTCTACGCCCTGATCACGCTAATCCCGCTCGTCTGGATCTTCCTGACCAGCATCAAGTCACCGCCCGACTCGATCAGCTATCCCCCCAAGATCGTCTTTACGCCGACGCTGGAAGGCTACTGCAACCTTCTGACGACGAGAACGCGCCAGACGCCGGAATACATCGCCTCCCTTCCCGCGCCGACCGGCACCTGCGACGAGGTGACCCGCAAGCGCAACATGGTGATCGCCGGCCCGTCGAACTTCCTGCCGCGTTTTGCCAACTCGCTGGTGATCGCCTTCGGCTCGACGTTTCTAGCCGTCGCGTTGGGAACGCTGGCCGCCTACGGTTTCTCCCGTTTCAGGGTACCGCTTGCCGATGACCTGCTGTTCTTCATCCTGTCGACGCGCATGATGCCCCCGATCGCGGTCGCCATCCCGATCTATCTGATGTACCGCGAGCTCGGGCTTTCCGATACGGCGCTGGGCATGATCCTGCTCTACACCGCGGTCAACGTCTCCCTCGCCGTCTGGTTGCTCAAGGGCTTCATCGACGAGATTCCCCGCGAATACGAGGAAGCCGCGATGATCGACGGCTACACGCGGCTGCAGGCCTTCTGGAAAGTCGTCCTGCCGCAGGCGACCACCGGCATTGCCGCCACGGCGATCTTCTGCCTGATCTTCGCCTGGAACGAGTATGCCTTTGCCGCATTGCTGACATCCGGCGAAGCCCAGACGGCGCCGCCCTTCATTCCTACCATCATTGGCGAAGGCGGTCAGGACTGGCCAGCAGTCGCGGCGGGAACGACGATCTTCCTCATCCCAATCCTTGTCTTCACCATTCTCCTGCGCAAGCAGCTCTTGCGTGGCATTACCTTCGGAGCGGTCCGCAAATGACGCACTTGATCGAAACACCGCGCCCATCTCGTCCGAAGCGCCCGTTCTTCCTGCGGCGTGGCCCCATGGAGAATATCGCGACCACGTTGATCGCCCTCGGCTTCCTGATGCTTTTCCAGCCGTTCCTGCTGGTTCTCTACACCTATTCGCTGGTGACGCTGCTGGCCGGCACGGCTATGTTCATCATCGTGTCGAAATTCCCGGAGTGAGCCATGGCCGACATCAGGATCAAAAATCTCCGCAAGCAGTTCGGCAACTTCGTCGCGGTGCAGGATTCGAGCTTCGTCATCCATGACGGCGAATTCCTTGCACTGCTCGGCCCGTCTGGCTGCGGCAAGACGACGACATTGCGCATGATTGCCGGACTTGAACTGCCGACCAGCGGCAAGATCTATCTCGACGGCGAGGACGTTACTTTCAACCGCGCCAGCGCCCGCGACATTGCCTTCGTTTTCCAGCTCTTTGCGCTCTATCCGCACATGAACGTGCGCAAGAACATCGGCTTCCCGCTGCTCTCGCAAGACATGCCGAAGGCCGAGATCCGCCAGCGGGTCGACGAAACCGCGCGCCTGCTGCAGATCGACCATATCCTTGACCGATCCGTCTCCGGACTTGCCGGCGGCGACCGCCAGCGCGTGGCGCTCGGACGGGCGATCGTGCGCCGTCCTAAGTGCTTCCTGATGGACGAGCCGCTCGGGACGCTCGACGCGGAATTCCGCGAGGTCATGGTCCATGAACTGCGCGAACTGCACAACCGCATCCATGCGACGACGGTCTACGTGACGCATGACCAGCATGAGGCAATGGCGATGGCCGACAAGATCGCAGTGATGAACCATGGCGTCATCGAGCAGTTCGCCACCCCTCAGGAAATCTACAGCAAGCCCGCCACGATGTATGTCGCCGATTTCATCGGCTCGCCGCCGATGAATTTCATGCGTTTCACCTCGGGCCTTCGGGCAGGCGCACGATCTGTCTCGCTGCATGGCGTCGATGTCAGCATTCCTGAAGTGCACCAGGATATGGCCGAAGCCGAGTTGGTGCTTGGTGTCAGGCCGGAGCATATCCGCTTCAGCGACACCTCTCCATTGCGTGGCGCCGTCTACGGCAGCGAATATCTCGGGACCAATCAGGTGGTGGCGGTCGAGACCTCGAGCGGCGTCATCAAGGCGCGCGTACCGGCAAACCGCAATTTCCATATCGGCGAAACGGTTGGACTTGAGTTCAACCCGGCCAAGCTTGCGCTGTTCGATTACAAGTCGGGCCGAGCCATTGCCTCGGCACTCTATTCGGAGGAACGTCATGACTGACGTCGCTCTCAAGGGTCTCAACAAGCGTTTCGGCGATACCAAGGCCCTCGCTGATCTGGACCTCTCGATCCGTGACGGCGAGTTCGTGGTCCTGCTTGGGCCGACGGGCGCCGGCAAGACGACGACGCTGCGCCTCATTGCTGGCCTGGAGCGCCCCGACAGCGGCCGGATCGAAATCGGCGGTCGCAACGTCGCCGGCGAAGCTCCCGCTGAAAGGGATGTCGCCTTCGTCTTCCAGCAATATTCGCTCTACCCACACATGACGGTTTACGACAACCTCGCCTTTCCGCTGCGAGCGCCGGTGCGCAAACTCGGAGCCGAGGAGATCGACCGTCGCGTCCGGGACATTGCTCGCATGGTCAGGATCGACCACAAGCTGGAGAACCGTTCGACGCGCCTGTCGGGCGGCGAAATGCAGCGCGTCGCGATCGGCCGGGCCCTGGTGCGCCAGCCGGCCATCTACCTGATGGACGAACCACTTTCCTCGCTCGATGCGAAGCTGCGCGCGGAACTGCGCCTAGAACTGAAGCGCATCCAGAAGGAGCTCGGCTCAACGCTGCTCTACGTGACCCATGACCAGATCGAGGCAATGACGATGGCGGACCGCATCGGCATCGTGGCGGGAGGCCGGCTGCTGCAGGTTGGAACGCCGCGCGAAATCTACGGCAATCCCGCCAGCCTTCATGTCGCTGCCCGTCTCGGCCAGCCGCACATCAATCTGCTGCCCGCCGATCTTCTTGCCGGCGCCAATCCACCACCCGGAACCAGAACGGTCGGCGCGCGGACCGAACATCTCGAAATCGTCGTCGACAAGCATGCCAATGCTGAGATCGACTGGATCGAGCACCTGGGGGACCAGAACCACCTGCATATCCGGGTGCGCGACCACAAGCTCGTCACGCTTGCCGATCCCTATCTCGCAATCCGGCCGGGTGATCGAATCAGCCTCACGCTGCGCGATCCGCTCTACTTCGACGCCAGCGGCCAGCGCCTGTGATACGGAACAGAAAATAAAGCACTTGCATGAACAGACAGGTCTCCTTTCCATGAAACATTTCTTCAATCGCCGGGAAACGATCGTAACCGAGGCCCTGGATGGCTTGCTTCTGACGAGCAGCCCGGGTCGCCTCGCCCGTCTCGACAGCTTCCCTGAGATCAAGGTAATCCTCCGCGCCGAATGGGATAAATCGAAGGTCGCACTCATCTCGGGCGGTGGAGCAGGCCATGAGCCCTCGCATGCTGGCTTCGTCGGCAAGGGGATGCTGACGGCCGCGGTATCCGGCGAGATCTTCGCTTCGCCCAGCGTCGATGCCGTGCTGACCGCAATCCGGGCCGTCACCGGCCCCAAGGGCGCACTGCTCATTGTCAAGAACTACACCGGCGATCGTCTGAATTTCGGTCTTGCCGCCGAAAAGGCACGCGCCGAAGGCTTCGATGTCGAGATGGTGATCGTCGCCGACGACATCGCGATCCCCGAGATAAACCAGCCCCGCGGCGTTGCCGGTACGCTGTTTGTGCATAAGATCGCCGGCTACCACGCCGAATCCGGAGCCGACCTGACGACAGTCGCGGCACAGGCGGCGGCCGCAGCGCGCGACATCGTTTCACTCGGCATGTCGCTTTCGACCTGCAGTGTACCCGGCCAAGTGCATGAGGATCGGATGGCCGCGGACGAGGGAGAACTCGGCCTCGGCATCCACGGGGAGCCCGGCGTCGAGCGCGTCGCGCTGCAGCCGGTTGCGGACCTTGTGGCCACCATGAGCGAGCGACTGGCTGCAAGGGTTGACGGCGCAGGCGACTATGGGCTGCTGATCAACAACCTCGGCGCGGTGCCACCGCTTGAAATGAGCGTGATTGCCAACGCGGTGCTGTCCTCTCCTCTTGCCCGCCGCGTCCGGCTGATCGTCGGGCCGGCACCGATGATGACCGCGCTCAACATGAACGGCTTTTCGCTTTCGCTGATCCGTCTGGATGCCACCCGCGATGCCGCACTGAAGGCTGCTGTCGAACCGCATGCATGGACACCCGTCGTCGAACGGCACGAGATCACCATCATTCCCGCTCCCAAAAAAGCAGTGCTGCAGAGCGGGACGATGTCGGCAAGCAACGATACGCAAAGCCGCCGTCTCCTGACGGTGCTCTGCGAACATCTGATGTCCCTGGAAGGCGAATTGAACCGCCTGGACAGCCGCGTCGGGGACGGTGACACCGGATCCACCGTCGCTACCGGCGCACGCAGCATCCTGTCGCGCATCGACACCCTTCCATTGAAGGAGCCGACCGCCACAATGGCCGCCATAGGCGAGATTCTCAGCACCAGCATGGGTGGCTCAAGCGGCGTATTGCTCTCGATCTTCTTTACCGCCGCATCGAAAGCCATGGCGGAAAAAGCGGATCTTACGGCTGCCCTGCTTGCCGGGCTTGATCGGATGACGTTCTATGGTGGGGCCGCCGTCGGCGACCGCACGATGATCGACGCGCTGGCGCCAGCGCTCGCGGCCCTGAGGTCGGGTGGTGTAGCGGCTGCGGCAAACGCTGCGGCGGCCGGCGCCGAGTCGACAAGAGCGATGCGCAAGGCGAAGGCCGGACGAGCTTCTTATGTCGGCGAGAAGGATCTGGAGGGAGTGCCGGATCCGGGAGCCGTCGCGGTGGCAGGTGTATTCGAAGTCGCGGCAAGGCTGGCGTGAGCTGGTACCGCGGTTGGGAGGCTATCAGGTGCAGGCAGAACCGGTTCTTCTTGCGGGATTGATTGAGGCTTGTCGGGCGGCGATCACGGCAAACAGCGATCACCTCTGCGCACTCGATCGCGCGATCGGTGACGGCGATCATGGGACCAATATGCAGCGCGGCTGCGAGGCGGTCAGCGCCGAAGAAGCCACGGTCTCAAGCCTTCCCTTGCCCGAGGCGCTGGAACGGATCGGCCTCACACTGGTGATGAGCGTCGGCGGCGCGGCCGGTCCACTCTACGGGACATTGCTGATGGAGATGGGGCGTGAGCTTCGCAAATCGGACCAGGAACAGGATTTTTCTCTTGCCCTGAAGCAGGCCATCGATGCCGTGGCCCGCCGTGGGCGCTCGCACGCCGGCGACAAGACCCTGCTCGATGTCCTGTATCCCGTGCAGGATGCCCTTGCACAGCGTTCGCCTCTGACGGATATCGTGCGCCGCGCGGAACTTTCCGTTCGGCTCACCGCCGCCATGAAGGCCATGCGCGGCCGCGCGGCCTACCTTGGAGACCGTTCGATCGGACACGTCGATCCTGGCGCTTCGAGTTGCGCCCTTCTGACAACCGCCATCTGCCGCTACCTTGAGGAGCACCGCCCGGAATGAATGCGAAGACCCCAAACGTCGGGATCGTGATCGTCTCCCACTCGCCGCTGGTCGCGAAAGGCACCGCCGACATGGTCCGGCAGATGGTGGGTGACAGCGTGCCGCTTGCCTGGTCGGGCGGCAACAGTCGCGGCGAACTTGGCACGGATACCGGGGGAATTCTCAAGGCCATCGAAGAGGCCTGGTCGGAAGCTGGCGTCGCCGTCTTCGTCGACCTGGGAGGCGCCGAAACCAACAGCGAAATGGCGATCGAGATGCTCGGCTCGCCCCGCTCCCAAAGGGTTTCGATCTGCAACGCCCCTATTGTCGAAGGAGCCGTTATTGCTGCTGCTGAGGCCTCTGGTGGGGCATCGTTGGCCAAGGTGGTCGGAACGGCAGAGGAGCTGTCACCGTGATGAACGGCGGTTTCCGCATTGGGGCGCACGAGGCCGGGCAGGTCCATGCCAGTTGCCAGACCGAAGTCGAGGTCAAGCATGGAGTTGGGCTCCATGCTCGCCCCTCGGTGACGTTCACGCGGCTGGCAAAGTCGTTTCCCTGCTCGATCGAAGTCGCGGTCAACGGCAACGACGTCTGGCTGAACGGAAAGAGCATCATCAAGATCATGGGTGCCAAGATCCGCAAGGGTTCGGTGCTCGAGATCCGCGCAAACGGCATTCTCGCCGAAGAAGCGATCCGGGCATTGAAGGACCTCGTCGAGCGCAATTTCGATGAGGAAAAGAAGCATGGCCGAACCGCTTAGATTGAAAGCCACGAGCGCGTCCCCAGGTATTGCCAGCGGCCCGGCCTTCGTCGCCGAGCCGGTCGAACCCGCCGCGTCAATCCCATCAAGCGTCTCCGGCCAGGTCGCGCTCGCAAGTGCGATCGAGACAGCTATTCTCGAACTGCAGGAACTGGCGACCGGGACGGATCCCGACGGCGGCGATATCGTCGAGTTTCAGATTGAAGTGCTTCGCGATCCAACGCTGACCGAGGCGACCGGCGCGCGCATCGAGGCTGGCGAAAACGTAGCATTCGCCTGGGTCGGGACGCTCGATGGATACATCCGGGAACTGGAGTGCTCCGAAGAAGACCAATTGCGCGCGCGCGCCGTCGACATCCTCGACATCAAGAACCGCGTCCTGTCCGTGCTCACGGGAACGCCTGTCAACGACTTTCCAGCCGGATCCATCTATGTTGGAAAAGACATGGAACCCAGCCGCTTCCTCGCCCACGACTGGTCGGCCGGCGGCGGTATCGTTCTTTACGCAGGCAGCGCGGTCGGTCATGTCGCCCTGCTTGCCAGATCCCGGTCGGTCCCGATGGTGATCGGCGCCGGCCGCTTCGCAACAGCAGGGGGGCAATATATCGGAGTTGATGGCGACGCTGGTCTCGTCATTCTTGAGGCAGCCAGGTGGAACGCGACCTCCGTAGAGCACTGCGATCCGTCAACAGGCACTGCACCGCCACTCGACAACGGCATAGTGTACACGTCGGACGGCACGCAAGTACTCCTGTCCGTCAACGTCAACGCGCCGGAAGAAATCGACGCGATTCCTGCCGAGGTGACCGCGGGCATAGGGTTGATGCGGTCGGAATTCGCGTTGATGTCGCTCGGTGATGCAGCAAACGAAGAAAAGCAGTTTGCAATCTACCGACACCTCCTGGATTGGGCAGATGGGCGCCCTGTAACAATCCGCATGTTGGATGTCGGGGGCGACAAGCCGCTGTCGGGCATTACCGAGGCCTCCTCGCTGCGCGGCATCCGCCTGCTTCTTGCCCGGCCGCAGATTGCGCGGGTTCAGGCGCGTGCGCTCCTTCGAGCGGCGGTCTTCGGCAATCTGCGTATCATGTTGCCAATGGTGACATTCCCGTCTGAAGTTGAGGCTATGCGGCAAATCTGTCGCGAAGAAGCCGGTGAACTTCGCCGCCGCGGCGTGCCGCACCGCACTCCGCCGATCGGGATGATGGTGGAGGTACCGGCAGCTGCGCTCATGCTTGACGAATTCGAAGGCGCTGACTTCTTTTCGTTCGGCACGAACGACCTGGCGCAATACCTCGTGGCTTCCGCCCGCGAGGAGGCCGGCTTCAGCCTGGACCAAGAGCAAGCCGTACCGGCCGTGCTGCGCTTGCTGACCCAGGCGGTGAGACTTACCGGCCGCCGACCAGTCAGCATTTGCGGTGACATGGCTGGCGACCCGGTTCGCATGTCCGGTCTTCTCGCGGCAGGCATACGGCATTTTTCGGTGGCGCCAGCTCGACTTGGCGCGATAAGATCGGCACTGATCGGTCTGAAAGCCGATGGGACAAAGGCAGCCGGGGACTAGGGATGGCGCGCGAAGACACCGAAGACGCCATTATCGCCTACAAGGATATTCTGGCGCAGATCATCGACAACCGACCGTCCGGAACACGTCAGAGGCTGGCGACGGAACTCGGCAAGCATCGCAGCTTCGTCACCCAGATAACCAGCCCCACTTATGCGACGCCTCTTCCCGCGCGTCACCTCGCGACCATCTTCAGGGTGTGCCATTTTAGCCCCGCCGAACAGGACCGCTTTCTGGACGCCTATCAGGTCGCCCATCCCGGCAAACTGCCGGAGTTTGGCGCCACGGAAAAACTGCGGCATCTTTCCATAATGGTGCCTGACTTCGGCGATGAACGCCGCAACCGGCTTCTGGAAGAGGCGATCACCGACCTAGTCCAAAAGATCGCTGCAATTTCGGGGCCGCGTGATTGAACAGGCGCTTCGCGCGTGACGAGCGCTAGATGATCATCGCCTTGGGAGGGGTTTGATGAAGAAATTCATGAATGCTGCGGAAACAATGGTCGCCGAAAGCGTCGAAGGTTTCGTGCGCGCCCATGAGGAGTTCGTTGTATTCGGCGCAGACCGTCAATTTATCCGCCGTCGCCACCTCGTTCCAGGCAAGGTAGGTGTCATCTCCGGGGGTGGGGCGGGCCACGAGCCGATGCATATCGGCTTCGTCGGTCGCGGTATGCTGGATGCAGCATGCGTCGGGCATATTTTCACGTCGCCTACACCGGGCCAAATCCTCAGCGCAATAGAGGACGTGGACACCGGTGCTGGCTGCCTGCTGGTGGTAAAGAACTATGACGGCGACGTTATGAATTTCGAAATGGCGGCAGAGATGGCGTCGAGCCGCCACAGGATTGAGATGGTGATCGTAAGCGACGACATCGAAACGGCAAGGATGCGCGACGGCCGCGGTCGACGAGGCGTTGCCGGTACGGTGATCATGGAAAGGCTTCTCGGCGCCGCCGCGGAAAACGGCATGGCGCTTGCTGAGTTGAAAACCCTTGCTGCTGGCCTCGAGTCCCGTGTCAGATCGATGGGTGTCGCACTGACCGGTGTCACGGTGCCGCACACGCGGCGATCGACCTTTTCACTCGGCCCCGGCGAAATCGAAATGGGTGTCGGCATTCATGGAGAGCCAGGCCATTCAAGAGAGACCTTCTCTAACGCCGACACCATCGTGAGGCGTCTAAGCGAGGTGGTTTTCAACGAAGTCGCTCCGGTTTCCGACAAGGCGTTGCTTTTCGTGAACGGACTTGGCGGCACGCCGCCAGCGGAACTTTACCTCGCCTACAACGTCGCGCATAGCTTCATGCTGAGTCATGGTCTGCAGATCGCGCGCTCACTGGTTGGTACTTACGCCAGCTCACTTGACATGCAGGGTCTTTCCATCTCGCTCGCTCTCCTCCGTGACGAAGAGTTCATTCTATGGGATTCGCCCGTTGCGACGGCTGCATTGCGCTGGGGCTGCTAGGGATGGGCCTGTCTTAGCGAGTTAGCGTAGCGGCCTGCAACTCGTCGGATCTAGGAAGGTTGGAAACTCCTACAATTTCGGCGTCAGAATCTCGAAACGGTCACGAATCGTCGAGCGGGTATCGCCGCCAAGGCGCGCGATGGCATCGACTTGCGTGGGATCGACAACGCGTTCGCCAAGGCCTGGACGAAGGTCACGGTTGGCGTCGAAGGCGCGTTTCCGCCCTTCAATTCGACGACGCCCAGCGCCGAGCTTCAGGGCCTCGATCTGGATGCCATCAAAGAGGTCTGCAAGCGCGTTGGAATGCGATTGTCGCGCAGGACTGGGACAGCCAGATCCCTTCGCTCCTTTTAGGTAAATTCGATGTGGTCCTGACGATGGGGCCGAACGAACAGCGCCGGAAGGTAATCGACTTCTCCGATCCCTACGTCATCACGCCCAACACATTCTTGGTGGCTGCCGATGGACCGCTGGCAAAGCTGCCGCATACGGGCGAACACCTGTCCAGTGACACGAGGAAGGCCAGAAAGCCATTGCCGAAATCAAGGACGTGATGAACGTATGACGCTCGGTGCCTCGCTTTCCACGAGCCAGTTGAAGTTCGTCGAGCAGAACTTCGGCGATGTCGCGGAGATCAGGACCTATAAGTCAATCCGAGTAGGTCAAGCTCGATATCGAGGGCGGACGTCTCGATGGCCAGTTCGACAATGCCGTGTTTGCACGCGACCGCGCAGATGCCAGCAATGGCACGCTGACGACGAGCGGCCCCCTCCTCATTGGCGGCATTCAGGCCACCAATGTCTGCCTCGGTATCCGCAGGAACGAGCCGGAACTTCAGGCCATTCTCAACAAGGCGCTCGGTGAAATGGCCGCCGACGGCACGGTCGCGGAACTGTCGAAGAAGTGGTTCAAGGTCGATCTCAGCCCGAAGGGTTGATCGTATAGCCCTCCCGACAAAATCCTGCACCATCCACTAGCCCCGCCGAGTGCGGGGTTGGTTTTTGGCTCTGAGGCCACGATGGACAGGGGCGCCAAAGGCTCTTTGAAGGGATCTGAACCACTGGCCGGTAGATCGACTATCGAAGGCGCTGAAAATCACGGCATGTGAGGCGTAAGGGCTAATATGGAACTAAGTTGTTAATTATCTAATTGTGTTGGCTGGGGTTGCCGACCGTGCCAAGCCATGACGGAATGTCGCGCTTGCCATGCAAGACGCGCCAGACGTCAATGTATCCGGCTTGCTCAACATAGAATATCAGATACGGATACCGCTTAAGCTGAACGCTTCGCAGATCGGGAATCCTAGCTCATAAGCGTAACGCGGCGAACCTGAAGACGGATGGTTCGCAATCAAAGTGTAGGCATGCCGCAGGTCATCGACAAAGCTCAGAGCGACCTGCGTATCGGCCTCCCGGAAATAATGATCGATGGCTTCGTCAACGTCCTGGCTTGCTCGTTCTCGAGGGATAACCGGCTTTGCCGTCACCTATAAAGCCGGCCTTGAACCCGATCGCGGAGGTTGTCGAAATACCGCTCGTCTACCGGCGTGGTCACGGGGGATGATGCTCCTTCGAAGAGCAAGCCGCGCAGATGTTCTCGGTCCCCGTCGCGGCGGATTAGCTCCCGTACGTACTCGCTGCTGGTGCCGTAGCCCCGCTCCGAAACCTGCTGGTCAACGAAACTCTTCAGGTTGTCGGGTAGAGAAATGTTCATCGTGCTCATGCCGATCAAATAGCCCTATGCCAAAATTTGGCAAGGTGCTGATGTGACCGTCTCTTGCAGGCCCATGACGGTGCGATTGCGGGGCGAACGGCTCTGCCCTGTCAGAAGCCTGCGCATCAAACGCATTGCAGCCTTGGTACTACGGCGGCTTTGCACCAGCCCGTCGAGGACGAAGCCGTCCTGATCGACGGCGCGCCAAAGCCAGTGCTTCTTTCCCTGATGGTGATGATGGCCTCGTCGAGATGCCATTTGTCGCCGAGCTTGCCGACTGAGCGCCCGCGAATATCATTGGCGAAACGCCTGCCGAATTTCTCAGCCCAAAGTCTCACGGTCTGGTGAGAGACGATGATGCCACGGGCCGCCAGCATATCCTCGACCATGCGCAGGCTGAGCGGAAACCGCAAATAGAGCCAGACGGCATGGGCAATCACTTCCGCTGGAAACCTGTGGCGACGAGAGAGAGGATCACGTGCAAATCTGGTCATACCGCCAGATCCCACATTTTCATCGCTGCTCGGTTAACGTTACGGTGCCAGCGGAACCGAAAGTCCGACGCACTGAGCCGAGCTTGCCGCGTTGATTCACGCTTATAGGAGCATTCCACGCGTTCGAAACCAAGCTTGGTTGCAATACTTGGCCTCGTGAGGAATAGCGGATCGTCTCGCCTCAGGGATTTGCGGCACGCTGATGACTTAGCTTCGACACTTCGTTAAAGGTGGCGAAGCCCCAATCCTGTGGCCAGAGATCCCAACCGACGAAGAGATCATGGCCGATCGACCGGCCAATCGATACGAAGGACTAGACTTTATGAAAAAGCCACAGAGGAACTTCGTGGTCGAGTTTAAATCCAGTAGCCGACGACAGTCTCCGAAGCCAACCTCCATCTGGGGAAACGTGGATCTCAAGGCCATTTCGCTGGAGGTCGAAGCAAATGCGCCGGGTCAGGTTCTTCAAGCAACAGAGAGAAACGCGAACAGTCCACCGCCGGGCCCACAAACACGCGAGCAGCTGTTGACTAAAACCGTCGAGCAGCCAAAGACTGTACTGCCACCACAGGAGGAACGTATGGCCGAAGAAACCACCCCAGTGCTAAGTGCCGACAACTCAAGCATCGAGACTGCGACGACGATCACAGAACCGAAAAAGCGTCGTGGACGCCAGGCCAAAACTGTTGGTCCAAAAATGGCGGCGGGTGACGAAACGTCCGCGGTTCCTGGTGATGCAAAGACCACCCCCGCAAAGCCCGCAAAGAAACCACGCATAAAAAAATCCGTAGCAGCGGCAGAGGCAAAGGTTGCGACAAAGCAGCCCCGCAAGACGCGCATGCGTAAAGCGGCAACTGCGGCCGTGAATACTCCTGCAGCAGACGACATGGCCGATCTTCTTCAGCTTGAAGAAGAAAACCGGAATTTGCGGAAACAGCTTGCAGAAAAGTTGCGCAGCGAAAACGCGGATCTTCGCAAGCGTCTCGGCCAATCCTAAGCATCACGAAGAGCTGGTTGACCGAAACCTCCCGAGGTTCGGGCCCGTTTGGTCTGATCATGATTTCGGCGGCGCAAGAGCGTTGCCGAAATTGACCGCGCGATTGAAAGCAGATGAGGTTAAACAGCGATCATGAAGTCTCCCTGGAAATTTCTAGTCGGCCTCACCAGGCGACACGACAAGAAAGACCCGGTGGAACCTCCGGCCCATTTGACTGACGATGTACATTCCAACTCCGATCGACGCGAGACGCAATCGGTTTTGCCAACCGCCCCTGAGCCCGCTGCAGAGGTCGATAGAAATGCCCCAGTTGAGCCTGATGGAGACGGGTTTGAGCCGGTTGATGACGTTGCCGCTCTAGCGGTTATTGCGTCTACAGCCGCAGGGCTCAAACCGCAGAAGCAAACACAAGCCCTTAGGAAGAAGCCAGCTCCTCGGGCTCGAAAGCAAGCTCAGCTTGTCCATCGCAACGACATTCAAACACCTCCAGTATTACCGCACAGCATTTTGAACAATGACCAAGAGCTTGACGATGACATTCGTCAACTGCGCCTCCAGCTAACAGAGAAGCTCCGGCTGCAAAATGCGCAGTTGAGACGAATGCTGGCGCGGTTCGATCGTTGATTAGCCACATGCCGCCGGCGGCGGAATGGTGGATTTGCCCACGGTGGATAGGTGCTTTCATTGAACATACGTTGAAATCAAGCTGCGAAAGACCTATAGTGTGCATGTAAGAGGATTTTGCCATTGACCTGCCACTGAAGTTTCATCCGGCTGCGATTAGAGTCCCGATGGTTTTGGATACGCCAAATGGCGCGGTGTGAG
>NZ_JBNDHT010000087.1:0-28139 GCF_056755115.1 Rhizobium sp. SVR5-2C
CGTTTGCAAGGGCGGTGTAGGCCGTTTGCACGAACAGCGTTTGCGCGTAACGGCTCAGGAGCTTTCGCATCGGCCGGCTTTCGACCATGGCCGCGAACAAGTGCTCATTCCTGATCCTGTGACCGCTCCCATCCACTTGCATGAACACTTTGAAGGGTGCTTGATCGTCTTCAAAGAGACTGTTCGGAGGCGTCATTCCTTCCCGGCCGAAAATGCCCACTTCGACGGTCTCTCCAGAGGGCGAAACAGCCATGATCGAGCCAATGCCGGACTCGGGAAAGTAGCTATAGTCTTGAGGCTGATCCGGCTCAGAAAGCACTGTCAAACGCGGCAGGTATGCGGGTTCCAAATTCTTTAGCAATCGTTCGCGGTCGCTGTCTTCGAGAAGGTTGAGAATCCTATTGAACATTGCTTCTCCGTGCGGGCCCTATCACCAAATACCTCGGTCCGTAGAGGCCGCGCGGTCTCCTGAATCACATTTACCCACTTGGTGCGAAGCTCCTTTCTATCCGGTAGGCTTCCGACATTGGAACACGGCAATCTCTTGTTTGTTCCATGGCTCCTAGCCATTCAAATGGCTCGCGAGTCCTAAAGCATTGATCAAGGGCGCCGTCCCGGCGTAATGCTGCGTCGATCCGGTCCATGATTTCTATCCGCTGGGAAGGTCGACGATACCAAAATCGACGACGACCTTCGCCTGCGCGCATCTGTTCGAGTCTGGCGACGACGTCGATGGATGAAGTCGTGGATATGTCCCGTGTCACCGTTGCGGAAGTAGTACCATTCCAACAGGGGAAACTCGACAGGTCCAAGTACTACAAAATCGGCTTGCCGCCAGTGACAGCGATCGTCGCACCCGACACGTAGCTGGACAGCGGATCGGCCAGCATCACGTAGGCCGTCGCAAGCTCTGCCGGCTGACCGGGGCGCTGCATTGGAACCTGCTTTCCGAAGTTCTTGATAGCTTCTTCGGGCATCGTCGAGGGAATGAGCGGAGTCCAGATCGGGCCGGGGGCAACCGCGTTTGCGCGGATGCCCTTGTCAGCCAGCATCTGAGCGAGACCCGCCGTGAAGTTCTGGATCGCGCCCTTCGTCGTCGCGTAGGCGAGCAGGTGGGGGCTCGGGCTGTCAGCATTGATGGACGCCGTGTTGATGATGGCGCTGCCCGGCTTCATGTGCTGGACGGCGGCCTTTGTCAGATAGAACATCGCGTGGATATTGACACGGAATGTAAGCTCCCATTCCTCATCGCTGATGTCACCGATATCCTGAAAGCTCGCCTGATGCGCCGCGTTATTGACAAGGATGTCGATGCCGCCAAATTCCGCAACAGCGGTGTCGACGATCTTGCGGCAATGCTCCGCGTTCTGGATGTCTCCGGAGACGAGCACGGCCTTGCGGCCCTCCTTCTCTATCCAGGATCTCGTCTCTTGCGCGTCGTCATCTTCGTTGAGATAGGACACGAGCACATCGGCGCCCTCGCGGGCGAAGGCGATGGCGACGGCCCGGCCGATGCCACTATCCGCTCCGGTGATGATCGCCTTCTGTCCTGCAAGTCGACCGGATCCCCGGTAACTCTGCTCTCCATGGTCGGGAATGGGCGACATTGCATTCGTGCTGCCGGGCATAGGCTGCTTGGGCGTGCTGAATGGCGGGGTCGGATAGCTGGTCATCGTCGGCTCCTTGTTTGGAATCATCTCGGTTGTCATCCAAAACCTGTGAGCCGGTTCGTGGTTCCGTACCTCGGTCGAGCTCCCAACGCGACTGGGTTTGTAGCTGGAAACTGGAACAGTCGTTAGCGCCGCGCCGTAGCAGAGGACGGCCTTTCTTCGGGCCAGCAGGGCGCGATGAACGGTTCCGTCAGGTGCCGGGCTCAGCGAATGTTATCGATCGAGTTCCCATGCAGGAGATCAGCCGGGAAAGTGCGATCGGCGAGGAAGGGCGGCTAGGCCAGAGGGAGCGCGATAGCCCCGGGGATGAACAGCGCGATTGCATAGATTTTCATCGCCGTCACCTACGTCTCTCGGGGTTGATCTAGGCCGGATCCGCGGCTACCTGACCCTGTCGTTTTGCCACCGCCGCTGCGTACAGCGTCCGCGCGGCATTGCGCACCTCGTCCTGTATGCCGTGATCTTGCTCGTATGCCACATGGTTTGTGGCATACGGTTCCCAATAACCGATATACCGGTCGATTTCGGCCAGCGTTCCGGCGGGAACCAGATCCATCGACTTCAGCCAATCCGAAAGGCCGCGCCGAACGTTTTCCGTTTCCTCGGGAAAACCGCCGGCCGGCAAGATGCCGGGGATAGTTCCAGCCCTTCATCTCTATTTCTTTCGCCTCCTTGGCGTGCTTACCATGCGTCGTGGTCGGATCGGGATTGCCACCGTCGGCGCAGACCAGACGATCGATCATCAGCTTGAGGGCGAGGAAGTCTGATACCAGTTGACCGGAGTCACGATCATGACGCCATGGGCCTCGACCCACATCGGGTAAATGTCGTTCATCCAGTCGTGGATTTGACCCAGCGAGTAGTTCGGATAGCACGAGCAGGGCCAGTGGCAGAGCGCCGCCGAGGTGGAAAGGCATGCCTTGCATGGTGGATTTGCTGGCCGTATTCAGACGCGATGCGGCTGAGGTCGAGAATCTCGACCTTGACGCGCGGATTCTGCTCGAGCACGGCCTTGGCGATCTCCATCATCCTGAAGATCTTCGAAATCTCGCCGGGCAGGTGTGCTCGCTTCGGGATGAACCGCTGCGCAGCGGCAAGGACACGAGGAGAAGCGCTTTGCGGTCGCGCTGTTTCGAGACGGGCATCGCCACGCGGAACTTTGGGGGCTTCTCGCGCTTAGTTTAGGAGAACGTTCCCAAATCGGGGGTGAGTAAGCGGGAAGCGCATCCTCGTGAGAACCGTTGCTACCGCAATTGCATCCTGCTGAAGTGGAGTCACCCATGCTCAGTCGTCCGCGCACCAAGCTCTCGGGTATTGCTGCCTTCCTTGTCGTGGTGGGCGGCGTACTCGTCGCGCTGAAGGGCACACATGACCCCCTGACAGACAGGTCAGCGGAGAATGAACGGGAGGCTGGCCGCGGCAGGGACGCAAACGTCCCCGAGGCGATACCTGTGAAAGGGCTACGCGATGTCTTTTGGCGGGTGGTTCACGAAGTCAGCGATGATCGTGTGACACTCATCGCGGCTGGGGTGACGTTCTACCTCTTGTTGGCTCTGTTTCCCTCGTTGTCGGCTCTCGTCGCGCTCTATGGGCTGATCGCCGATCCGGTCACCATGGCTGACCACCTGCAGGAGCTCTCAGGCGTGCTTCCGCCGGGCGCCTTCGATCTCATCGCCGATCGCATCAAGAGCCTCGCCGAAAGCCGCAGCTCGACGCTTGGCATCACCTTCTTCGTGGGCCTTGCTATCGCCCTTTGGAGCACGCATAGCGGCACGCTCGCGGTCTTTGATGCGATGAACGTGGCCTATGAAGAGAGAGAAAAGCGAGGACTGATCAAGCTTAACCTCATAGGGCTGTGCTTCACTCTCGGCGCGATGATTTCTGCCGCCACAATGATAGCGCTGGTCGCCGTCATGCCTGTGGTGCTTTCCTATCTTTGGCTCGACCAGGTCAAGGAGCACATGGCCCTGCTTCTGAGGTGGCCCGTTATGCTCTTGATCGCGGGGGCAGCGACCACCGCTGTATACCGCTTCGGTCCAAGCCGCGAGCCCGCCAAGTTTCGATGGATGACGTGGGGTGCCGCTCTCGTAACCGTCTCGTGGTTTGCAATGTCGCTGGGATTTTCGCTATACCTAAACCACTTCGCCAACTACAACGCGACCTACGGCGCCCTCGGCGCGCTGATCGGCTTCCTGGTGTGGATATGGCTGTCGATCGTCATCCTGATCCTGGGAGGCGAGCTGAACGCGGAACTGGAACACCAGACGGCGAAGGACACCACCACGGGAGCGCCGTTGCCGATGGGGTCGCGCGGAGCCTATGTGGCGGACACCCTTGGTGAGACTGCGGACGAACCCCGTTGACCGGCACGAACGCCGCCTTCGCAGCCATTTTCTCGCGGTCATTTATGCCGGTGCCAGTGTGATGGACTCTTGGGGCCATAGCAATTCATCCATTTTGTTTGGCAGCATGGAACGGATGGAAGCAAACATGCGCGAAGCAAGGCTTATGCTTGGCGAGCTCGCCCATGCTGCCAACCCGAAGGTGAGAGACGGATTTCGTCCCTGACCGCATCGAAAGACTCGAAAAGGTGTAGGTTCCTGTGTTTTTCCTTCTCGTCAAAATTCGTCACGCAATGGGCGATTTTCATAAGTCCTGACCCGTAAGAACGCACGTTGTCGCTCGGGACGGCCGAGGCAGCGCCGGTGCCAAAACCCGGTCGCGGTTATGCTTTTACGTGTGATGCGGCCCAGAGCTCTTGCCATTATTTCGAACCGTTTTGGAAGTGGTAAGTGCCCGCACGCCTGACGCTGGTCTGTCGCCTTTGCCACCGATGTTCCGCTTTCTAGAGCCGTCGGCGCAAAGGCCGGCGGCTCTTTCTTCCTAGTGGGCGGCAGCGTTAGCAACACGATTACCGGCGTTCTGCGTCGCATTGACCGTATTGGCAGTATCTCGCCCTATCCCACGGATAGTATTGCCGCAGGCGGCGAGTGAAAGCAGGATGCAGCATGCGGCCACAATTGTTGTCAGTGTCTTCATCATCTTTCTCCTTTCACCGTACTCAAGGCTGCTCTGTGCCTGCCGAGGATTCGCGCTGATCGCGATCTTCGAGGTCAGTTGCAATAAGGAACGCGTCGGTATGCTCGCGCGCGGCTTCCCTCAGGGCATCCATGTTGGGAAAATCGCCAACCACGATTTCACCTGACTCCCGTTTGATTTCGCGCTTTGCCTCGATCCAGTGGTCCTCATGACGACCGTCAGGTCTTCCTTCTTGCTCCCAAATGGCATAGGCCCGTTTCCGCACTTCGTCTTCATGCACGGGTATAGCTCGTCCTTTATTTTCCTTAATCCCCTCCATCCAATCACCGCCGCCTGCCATGGTCATTATCTCCAATACCGGCGGCTGGTGGTGGCGGACGATCGGCCAAGAAGATAGCCCATGCTGAAGGCCAGCGCTCCAATGCCGAGGATCAGTGTGCTCGCGGTGTGCGGGTGGTCTGCCGCGCCTGCGGCGACAGCATTGGCCTCTCTCTTTATCGCATTGGCTGTGTCAGATGCCACCTTCCGGACGCCTTCGGGTTTCTCAGATGGTGATCCGGTGAAGCCGGCTTCGGGATCGTTCGTCATTGGGTTCTCCTTTCGTGAAAGGAGAACTGCCGGAGAAGGCGTCGGTTCCTCGATATTATTACAATAGGACGCATGCAGATATATGAGTGCCCCGATCGCGAATTCGCTCGGCGGCGGGGTGACTGCCGACTATGATTTGCTACTCACCCATTATGAGATTGAGGCCAAGAGTGGCATCTTCGGCACTGTCGAAGGCTGATGCGCGAGTGTCAGCTGACACCGTTTACTTCCAAGCCAAGAAATGTTCCTTTGTGAATGGTCAAAGCACCGGGAGGTCGCGGCAGGAGGAATAATTCGGGATGCTGTGTCGTCTTGCGCTGATGCCAAGAGGCACATCCCGCTTGGAGGTGCTCACGATGAGTTTTCTGAGAGCTCCGCTCACGATGGGCTTCCGGTCATCGTTTTCTCGGATCGATCGCCGCCGGTTGTGTCGGCGCCTCCACACAGCAAACTGCAATAACGGCGACTAACGGGGGCTACGGCCGCGATCCTGTGCTTCCCGAACCCAAACCGATGCTAATTCCGACAATCAACATCGCCGACGCGACAGGATGCCTTGTGGCGTGAGACCGAGACCAGCGCCGGGCCTGAAAGTGAACGCCTTTGCTGGTAGCCTCGATCACCCGCGCTGGATGCATGTACTGCCGAATAGCCACGTGCTCGTTGCGGAGACAAATGCGCCCACCAAGAAGGAGAGCGGCTTCAGCCTGCGCAAGATTTTCATGGCGGTGGCGATGAAGCGGGCCGGCGCGGCGACGACGAGCGCCAACCGCATCACGCTGCTGCGGGGTACGGACCATGATGGTATCGCTGACCTGCGCACTGCGTTCATTGAGGGTCTCAATTCGCCCTTCGGCATGGCGTTGTTAAACGGCAAGCTCTATGTCGCCCACACCGATGCGATCGTTGCCTACCCTTATTCTCCCGGGCAGATCCGAATAACGGCGCGGCCGCAAAAGGTCATCGATCTACCAGCCGGCGACATCAATCACCGATGGACCAAGGATCTAATTACCGGTCGCGACGGACGGACGCTCTACGTCAGCTTCGGAAAACAGCAATGTCGGCGAAAATGGCATCGCGGCGGAGAAAAGCCGCGCCGCGGTGCTGAAGGTTGATCTCGCTAGCCGGAGAACGCGGGTTTTCGCTTCGGGTTTGCACGACGTCAACCTTGAGACGTGTCGCGAGTGCAAGGGGACAGGAAGGTTCGGACGTTTGTCGGGGTGACGTCTGAGTCAACGACCGGCAAAGGCGTTCTTTGCAGCCGGCGAATTTCGCGTCGCAAGTTGAAGCATTGAGCTTCGTTGACAGCTTGGCTCGTGTCTCACCCGACTGCTTGATTAGCCTTTGACAAGGTCAGGGGATCAGCCCGGGTCACCCTGGGCGGGTTTTGGAAAACCTTGGACGGTAATGGCAAACGGTTCAGCCTCGCGGATGCCTGCTCTTTAAGATAGGCGAGCGAAAGCTCGCGTCGCTCGATCCCGCGTTGATCCCGCTCAAGTTTGCATTCCGCTTGAGCCGCTTTGGCCCAAGCAGGAGTGCGTGCGGCTGGTTTTCCTATGTTCAAAGGGGCTGCGGGCGAGGGGGCCCCGCCGCTTCAATGCACATTGAAGCTGGAACTCGCGAAAATACGGCCGGAGAGGAACGGCTGCATGCATAGAGAGTTAATAAGGTAACCTGGTGTCTTGAGATGGACTATCATGCCCAAGTGGTCGGTGCCGATCGCGTTATTGACCGTATTCTCCGCGGTCGTCGTCGCTTGGTGGCTCAGCGAACCCAACCGGACCTTCGAACCGAACGATCCGGGGCTGACGGATTCAGGTGATCCAGCAAAGGGCCAGATTGTCTTTGCGGCCGGTGATTGTTCGTCCTGTCACGCCACGCCCGGACAGCCTGACCGGCTCCATTTGGGCGGCGGCCTTGCCCTCGCATCACCCTATGGGACTTTCCGCCCCCCAAACATCTCGCCGGATCGCGCCGACGGCATCGGAAATTGGACGGTCGCCGATCTGGCCAATGCCATGATTGAAGGCACTTCACCGCAAGGAAAACATTATTATCCGGTATTTCCCTATCCGAGCTATACAGGCATGTCTTTGCAAGACGTGAAGGACCTGTTCGCCTATCTGCGAACGTTGCCGCCGGTGTCGGGCCGTGCACCTCCGCACGATTTAGCCGCGCTATTTCGCTTCCGGCGCTTTGTCGGCTTTTGGAAGATCTTGTTTTTTCATGAAGGCAAGCTTCAAGCACAGCTCAACGGCAATCCGAGCCACGACCGCGGAGCCTACCTGGCCGAGAGCATCGCCCATTGTGCAGAATGCCACTCCACGCGCAATTACTTCGGCGCAGTCAAACCCGACACGCGATTTGCCGGCGGCGCGGATCCGGAGGGAACAGGTTTCGTTCCCAATATCACGCCGACGAGGATTGGCAGCTGGTCTCAAGGCGAGATCGCCGAGGTGCTCAAGAGCGGCAATACGCCCAACCATGGGCGCGTGGGCTCATCGATGGCCGCCGTCGTGACCAATACAGCCCTGCTGCCGCAAAGCGACAGGGACGCTATCGCGGTCTATATCAAATCACTGCCTGTCCGTCCCACTCCACACCCCTGAGGTCAATGAGCATACAGGTAGGCGGCCAAATCCCGCGCCTCGGCGTCGGATATTCCGGTCTCGGGCATTGCCGTTTTAGGAGAAAAGACGCGGGGCGATACGATCCAGCGGATGAGATCGTCAGGTGTGTTGTTGGCAACGCCGGCGATGTAGACTCGCTCGCGCAGGCCGGACAGATCGCCTCCAACTTTCCCATCTGCACCCGCGACGCCGGGAATGGTATGACAGCCTGCGCATCCGTACTGCCGGAATATTTCCGGCGCGTGGGTGGGATCACCGCGCGTTAGAAGCCGGGCTGTTTCCATCGTTTGTTGCCGGGTCTTTAGGGCTTGAGTAGAAACCGCCGCGACAAGGCCGATGACTGCTCCGCCCAGCAGCGTCACTGCCCAATATCTGTTGGGAAAGTAAATATCCGTCATGTCCACCTCGCCCGGCTGGAATTCAATATCCACGATGCGATGAGACCCAATGCGGCCGCGGCATAGATAGTTCCTGCCGGAATCCACATGACCATTCCGGCCAGTACCTGATCCTCCGGAGGCGTAAGGCCCCAGTCGCCGGCCGCCTGCGTCTGCGCATGATAAAGAACATGCGGCGAAAGCGCGATCAGAGCTCCGAGAAGAGCAGTATGCAGCATGGTGAGAAACACATGCCAAGCGGCGACGCCGAAATCGCTGCGCCAGCGGATCGCCCACCAGAAAAGAACGGCCGTCACGAAAAAACTCAGATGCTGCAGACGATGAAGTGCGACATTCGTCACCGTGGCATCGAACAGGGCAGGGGCGTGCCACCCCCATATCGCCACCCCATGTAGAATGGTGGCAACGGTTCCGCCGGTTAACCCTGTCCAAATTGCTCGAGCCGGCGACGTCCCCATCTTTCCTCCAATCCATCGTCTGATGCCATTCGGCAGTCCCCACAAGAAGACAGCTGCCGGCCGGGCGAGGACGAAAAGCGGCGCTGAGACTGCCATGATGATTTCGTGCTCGATCATATGAAAGGTAAAAAGGTGTTCCCCCAGCCAATGCAGCGGAGACACCAATGCCATGGCCAAGGTGAACCAGCCGGCGGCGAAGCCTATACCGCGCCAAGCCATGGAGAGATGTACTGCGGAGGAACGCTGCCACAGCTTCCACGAACCCATGACGTATAAAGTGCCGGCGACGGCAAGGAGGCAGACGACAAAGGGATCAAAGCTCCACGGCAGATTGCCGGCATGCACTTCCGTGCCATGAGCGGCGGCCTGAGGCGCAGCCGAGAAAAGCAGGATCGATAGGACGATCAGCGTTGGCATGTATCGATCAGCAAGGTTGCGGCGGACTGCATCAGCATGGCGAAAGAAAAGGCCAGGCCAGTGAGCAGGCTCAGACGATTGACAAATAGTGGCGTTCGCGACGCGACAGGCGTTCTCTCCGCAAGAGGGAAAAGTGCCGCCACCACTGTCACAAGGGTGAGCAATATCGAAACGGCCGCCGACAACGGCACGTGCGTCCGGCAGTCGGAATAGGGCAGAATCTGCCCCAGCTGCGTGTTCGCAGCCCAGATAAGGGGTGCTGCAACCAAGCCGCTCAGCCGTATCAGCGATACTACCATAGGCGCGGTATCCAGTAGAGACACAGGTAGAGCGGAACCCATGTCGCCACAACAAAGTTCCAGTACATCGCATTATCCTCAACGTCTCCGTAACGCCGCGGATTGTCGGCATGACGGGTGAACATCAGGCAGGCCAACACCAGGGTATCGATGAGATCCGTGAGAATATGAGTGGTGTGCAGGCCGAGGAGGACCCAGACGATGGAACCGTAAGCGTTGGTATCCCACTTGACGTGCACGGCCGGAAACTCGAAGGCCCGCAGGACCAGAGGGGCGATGCCGAGGAGCACCATGACGATCATGCCGATGCGGACTCTTGCGAGCTGTTTCTGTTTGGCCCAGTGAGAAAGGAGAAGGTTCGGAACAAGGCTGGCAACAAGCAGTGCAGTCAGCGCACTGCCGGGCAGCAGATCCGGCAAAGGGGCATCGATGGGCCATTGGCCGGCGAGGCTTGCCAGGTACAAATAGACGGCGATCACAAGGGCAAATCCGGTTCCCTCGATCAGCATGAATGCCAGCGTCCCCCACCAGGTGAGACTTGCGCTACCCATGCCGGCGAGCGGCAGGTGGGAAACATCGAGAACCGGACGTTCATTCATGACTCGTCCTCCGGCACGCCTTTCGGCCAGAACCAGCCAATCAAGGCTGCTGCAATGGGAATGGATCCCCAGACCACGGCCCAAGGAGAAAACATTGACCAGATCAACATGACTGATGTCGCGAGCGCCGCCAGTAGGGGCCAGATGGAATTGATCGGCGAGGATTCGCGGGCTTCGGGCACGCCCTCGACAACTGTGCTAACGATGAGTTCTCGTCGATCCAGCCGCATGCCGGTGACGACCTTCAATTCGGCAGAATTTGCCCAAAGGGGCTCGCGCGCCTCCACGACCGGAATGCGGCGAAAGTTCCAGGCAGGCGGAGGAGATTGTGTCGCCCATTCCAGCGTCGAAGCATTCCAGGGATTCGGCCCGGCAATCGCGCCGCTGCGCGCGCTACGGATGACGTCGATGATAAACATGAGAAAGCCGCAAGCCAATACAAGCGAGCTCAGGCTGATGAAGAGGTTCAGATTGGCCCACGGCATTTCCGGCTGATAGGTGTATATGCGGCGCGGCATGCCGATGAGCCCGAGGATGTGCATCGGAAAGAACGTGAGATGAAAGCCGACAAAGATCAGCCCGAAGACCCAGCGGCCCAGACGTTCGCTCATCATCCGACCGGTCATCTTGGGAAACCAGTAGTAAACGGCCCCTAACAGGGGAAAGACCGCTCCCCCGATGAGCACGTAATGGAAGTGGGCCACCACGAAGTAGGTGTCATGCACCTGCGTATCGAAGGGAACGGAGGCGACCATCACACCCGTCAGGCCGCCAAGCACGAATGTGACTATGAATCCGATGATAAACAACATCGGTGTTTTGAAGATCGGACGCCCGTCCCAAAGCGTTGCAAGCCAGCAGAAGATCTGAATGCCGGCCGGAATCGCAATGGCCATACTCGAAGCAGTGAAAAAGCTCTCGCCCAGGCGCGGCAGTCCAACCACGAACATGTGATGGACCCATAATCCAAAGGCCAAGATGCCAGTGGCGATCAAAGCCATGACCAAAGCCAGATATCCGAAGGCGGGTCTCTGGGCGAAGGTCGAGATCACCGTCGAGACCATTCCGACGGCAGGCAAAAAGATAATATAGACCTCCGGATGACCGAAAAACCAGAAGAGATGCTGCCAGAGCAGCACATCGCCACCTTCTGCCGGATTGAAGAAATGGGTTCCCACGAGGCGATCTAGAATGAGTGACGAACTCGCCACCATGATTGCCGGCATCGCCATGATGACCAGGAATGACGTTACCAGCATGGACCAGACAAACAGCGGTATGCGATCGAGCGACATGCCGGGCGCACGCTGCTTTAAAACGGTCACCACGATTTCGACGGAGACCGCGAGCGCTGACAACTCGGTGAATGTGATCATCTGCGCCCAGATGTCAGCGCGCTTGCCGGCTCCGTATTCGGGGCCGGAAAGCGGAACGTAAGCGAACCAACCCACATCGGGTCCCGCGTCCAATGCAAATGCCACCCACAGTAAAATGCCGCCCGCAACGAAGATCCAGTAGGAAAAGGCGTTGAGGCGCGGAAAGGCAATGTTGCGGGTTCCTACCATAAGAGGGATCAGATACACCCCCATCGCCTCCATTACCGGCACGGCGAAGAGGAACATCATGTTGGAGCCGTGCATGGTGAATATCTGATTGTACCGGTCCGGGCTGAGGAACCGGGCTTCGGGGGATGCCAGCTGCAAACGCATCGCAAGTGCCAACACGCCGCCAAGAAGAAGAAAAACGAAAGCAGTGACGATGTAGCGGCGGCCGATAATCTTATGGTCAACCGTCGTCAACGCGCCCCAGAAACCGGATGGAGTATTCCAGGTCCGTCGCAGCTGGATATCGATGCTCTCGTCATCGAATTCGCTATCGGTCGGCGGTGCATCATGCTTTGTCATTTAAGGCTTTCCAAGTATGCAGAAACCTTTTGAAGCTCGTCGCTCGAAAGCGTCACCAGCGGCATGTTGTTGCCCGGCTTGAGCGTCTGGGGGTCCGCAATCCAGGCCGCGAGCGCGCCGCGAGTATTTTGCAGCAGCCCGGCTGCAATCGTCTGCCGGCTTCCGACATGCGTCAGATCCGGACCGGTCGTGCCCGACGCCGGCGTCCCACGAACGGCATGACAGGCGGCGCATGGTTTACTCATGAAGATTGCTTCGCCCGCAGCCCCTTCCGGATCCCCAGGCGGCGCGCGGTCGCGCTGCTGCCCCTCCAGCCACCGCCGGTAGTCAGCCTCGCTCTGCGCAACGATCAGTAACGCCATGTGGCTGTGCTGCAGCCCGCAAAATTCAGCGCATTGGCCTCGATAAACACCCGGCCGCTCCGCGTGAATGGTCAATGTATTGGTTCGGCCGGGAATGAGGTCCTGCTTGCCTGCGAGGCTCGGAACCCAAAACGAGTGGATGACGTCGGCGCCTTCCAACTGCAGCCTCACATCCCGGCCTGCCGGAATGTGCAATTCATTTGCCGTCTGAAATTCCGCTCGGGAGATCGGATCGACATAGATGAACTGCCACCACCATTGTTGGCCGCGAATCCGGACCGTCAGGGCGTCCTCCGCCGCCTGGCCAATGGCATGCGTGGTGTAGAAGCTTGCAATCGTCAGTCCGCTGATAATGACCACGGTCGCAACGACTGCTGCGTAGACCGCGCTGCGCATCTTTCGCTCGCGCCGATCGTCGAAGCGCTCACGGTGGATGCGCAAGAGGGCCCGAGCAAGCACGAGCACCACAAGCGACCATACGATGGCGCAGACGATGACGATGAGCAGGATCAGCTGCTTCAAAGCAACGGCAGCTTGGCCTTCGGCGTGGAGTGCGGACTGCATGCCCGTACATGCAGACAGAAGGATCGTTGCGCCAAAGAGGGCAAAAACCGCAGCGCGCTTCAAGGGCTAGTCCCCTGGTCAGGATGCGGGCCGGCGGGTCCCTGGTCGAAAAGGATGGCGGCCGGCGCCCGATTCTCGGCTGGCCGCGTCTGGCTGTCGTCATTGCGGCTGGGCGCGGTGTATTTGGCGGAATAGGCGCCGATGGATTTCACATAGCCCGCAAGCTGCCAAATCTCGTCTATGGTCATCTTGTCGCGGAACGGCGGCATGCCCTGGGGCCGCCCGTCCCTGATCGATGCGACGATCGATACCATTTCCGGCCCGTAGAGCCACCATCCATCCAGAAAGGAAGGACCGGTGCCGCCTCGGCCGTCTCCGTGACAAGCCGGGCAGCCGAACCAGGAATAAAGACGCTTACCCTGGCTCATATCGAAGGCCGTGTTCTCGTAAGGCTTTCCCAGGGCAAAATACACTTCAGGCGGAGCTCCGCTGATCCCGTTCGGCATGAGCCGGATATTTTCCAGCTCCGTTGCGAGGGGGGGATCAAGCCGATACGTTCGCCCCTCGCGACCCCAACCGATGCAGACGCCGACAGCAACGCAGGCCACAAACGCCGCGGCCGGCGCCCAAGTGACAGACAACGCCCGCTTCACCGTAGCCATCGGCTGATCCAATAGGCTCTAGTCGGTCGGCGCGATTTCCGACCGGGTGACGAAGACTGGAAGCAGCTTGTAGGACGGCGTCTTCGATTTCGCATCGTGATGTCTCAGCGGAAAAAGCGGGTTGCACTCCGGATAATACGCGGCGCAGCACCCGTTCGGAATGTTATATTCGATGACACGCAGACCTGAGACCTGCCGGCTCACGGAAGTGTCGATCGCGGTTCTGAGATCGACGCTGCCGCCGTTGGCAAGACCAAGTCGGGCGATGTCTTCAGCATTCATGAAGACGACCCTTCTCGTTCCGTCCACGCCACGAAAGCGGTCGCTATAGCCATAGATGGTCGTGTTGAACTGGTCGTTGGAGCGCAGCGTCGACAGATGCAGGACATTTCCGGCATCACCTTGAATGTCGAACTGCGGGAAAAGACGCTCGGGCGTTATGAAATTCGCCTTTCCGGTTTTCGTTACCCATTTGCGCTCGCGAGCAGGCAGGGGACGAGGGATGCCGCCGGGCTGAAACAGGCGCTCGTTGAAATTCTTGAAAGTCTCGGGATAGGTCCGCTCGATTGCGTTCCGGATCTCACTGTAATCGGCGACCCATCGATCCCAGGGTACGTCGGATGCGCCGAGCGTCGCCTTCGCCATTCCGGCGATAATGGCCGGTTCGGAGCGGATTTCCTGGCTCGCCGGCGTGGCCCGCCCCCTGGAGCCATGGAAATGCGCAATGGAGCTTTCTATCGAGACGGCCTGCGCTCCGCTTTCCTGCTGATCGATTTCAATCCGGCCAAGGCATGGCAGAACATACGCGATTTCGCCGTGGATGACATGGCTCCGGTTGAGCTTGGTGGCGATCTGAACAGTCAGCCGCAGTTTCGGCCAGGCCGCCTCCATCGCCTCCGTCTCCGGAATTGCGCGCAGAAAATTGCCGCCGAGGCTGATGAAGCCGCGCGCCTCACCTTTCAGAATGGCTTCGCATGTCTCAACCGTCGAACGTCCAGTCCAGCGAGGGGGTTCGAAGTGATAAAGTTCCGCCAGCTTGTCGAGCGGTGCCAGACCGGGCTTTTCGGTGATGCCGACCGTTCTCTGACCTTGTACATTCGAATGACCGCGTACCGCACAAATATTGGCGCCCGGCTTTCCGATATTGCCGCGCAACAGGGCAAGATTGGCAATCATGTGAACATTGTCGACGCCCATGACCTGCTGCGTCACGCCCATGCCGTAGATGATGAGAACGGTCTGTGCGTTCGCATAGGTCTGCGCTGCTTGGGACATCTGCGCGCGCGTCAGCCCAGAGACGCGCTCAAGCTCACCCCATTCATACGCGCGAGCGGCAGCGGCGAATTCCTCGAAGCCTGTCGTGTGCTGGCGGATGAAGTCGTGATCGAGCACGTGCTTCTTGTCGGCGGCGGCGATCGAGGCGGCAAACGCGACTTCCGCCGCACTAGACGGGTCCTGCGGACGGTCATCGTCACCTGCCACTTTGCTTGCACCGGATGAGTGAAGCGCATCGTCGGCCTCGATCAGCGCCTTGCAGATCCCGAACAAGGCTGCGACATCGCCGCCGTTCTTCACCTGGTAGTATTCCGAGGAGATGGGCGTCTCCTTACTGGTCAGCATCTCGCCCGGCGCCTGGGGATTCTTGAAGCGTTCAAGCCCGCGTTCCCGCAGCAGATTGAAGGTGACGATCGGAACGCCACGGTCGGCCGCATCCTGAAGGTCGTGCAGCATCCTCGGCGAGGAGGTGCCGACGTTCTGCGCGATGTAGAATATGCAACTTGTATTCTGAAAATCTGAAAGAATCGCGGTGCCGACGGAGGCGCCGATGCTTTCCGGTAGTCCGACGGAGGTGCTCTCGTGACACATGTTGGAACTGTCCGGCAGGTTGTTGCTGCCGAACATGCGGGCGAAAAGCTGATACATGTAGGACGCCTCCAACGAGGCGCGGCCCGAGGTGTAAAAGTCCACCTGACGAGGCGATAGTAAACGCAGCTCCTTACCGATCTCTTCGAAGGCGGCCGTCCAATCCACAGGTTCGTATCGGTCATTCGCCGGGTTCCACCGCATTGGATGCGTGAGCCTGCCCTGTTCTTCGAGATCGTGATCCCGCCAGGCTTCGAGCTCGCTGAGCGTATGTTTCGCAAAAAAAGACGCGTCGGCCTTGCGGTGTGTTACTTCCCACGCTGTCGCCTTGGCGCCGTTCTCACAGAATTCGAGAGGACGCGTCTTGGCGGGCTTCGCCCAGGCGCAACTGACGCACATGTAGCCGTCAGGCTTGTTCTGGTGGGCAAGCAGCGTCGGTCCGGCAGCAGGAATGTGTTCTCGAAGAAGAATCTCTCCCACCGCCTTGGCAGAACCCCAGCCGCCTGCCGGGCCGTCATATGGCTTGATCGATGGATGTGTCTTTGGTGCCGCCGTCATCTATTCCTCCGCGAATGTCTTAAAAGCATCGGAGTGCGAACTTTGTTCCATTTCGCCTAAGAGTACGCGTCGAGATCAATCAGGGCATCAAACGGCCCGGAGTCGGTCTGCACCTTCCACGCCAAAATGCCACTTCTACGGCTTTACTCCACTGCTTAGTTGGCATTCTGAATCTTCAGATCGGTTCTTTCGAGCGCCGCAATGCAAAGCCACGAAATTTAGTCCAAAGGATAGGGAGTACACCCGCCGGTCCGCTGCTTTAACGTACGCATACGCTGAAGGCCGCAGGATATCGGGTCGCGGGCATGTTATCATTGCGGCATGGAGATCGACGAGGACAAGATCGACGACGCTGTCCTGGCGCTATTATGGCTGACGCTGCATGACGGGCGTCGGGCGTGGAAGGGTTTTGATTGGGATACGACAGATCGATTGTTCAAAAAGGGCCTGATCGGCGATCCGGCGAACAAGACGAAGTCATTGATCTTGACGGATGAAGGCCTCCAGCGCTCGGAGGAGCTTTTTCGAGCATTGTTTACGCGGCAGCCGCGATAGCAGCCTTTTTCGCTTTCCAATTCCAAGGCAAAAGTTCGTCAATCTTGCTGACCGGATGATCGGCGATGCGGGCGAGCACATCGGCAAGCCAAGCTTGAGGATCGATGTCATTGAGCTTGGCGGTCATGATCAGCGTCGCCATGAATGCGGCGCGATCAGCACCGCGGTCGGAGCCGGCGAAGAGCCATGACTTCCTGCCGAGAGCGAAGCCGCGCAACGCCCGTTCGGCCGCATTGTTGGTCAGGCAAATCCGGCCGTCGCTGAGGAAGGACGTGAAGCCATCCCAGCGCTTCAGCATATAATCGATCGGCTCGGTGACCGGTGAACTGCGCGACAACCTCGTCCGCTCGGTCCGCATCCACTCTTCAAGCTCGTCGACGAGAGAACGGCTTGCCTGCTGACGCCGTTGCAGCCGCTCGCTGACCGAGAGACCGTTGATGTCGCGCTCGATGTCGAACAGCGCATCGATCCGCTTCACGGCCTCGAGGGCCACCGGCGAGATCGGCGTGGCGTTCTTTCCCCGTTTGGCGTTCGTGGCGATGTCGGCCAACACGAAGAACTTGCGACGGGAATGGGCCCAGCACAATGCCTGGGTCAGAGGACCGGAATGCCGGTCCGCCTTAAAGAGTGGATTGTAGCCGCCATAGGCATCGGCTTGCAGAATGCCAGTGAAGTTCTTCAGATGGCGCTCCGGATGCTCCTGCCGCCGATCACGCGAGGCATAGTAGAGGGCGGCTGGCGGTGACGTTCCGCCGAACGGCCGATCATCCCTGACATAGATCCAGATGCGGCCGGTATCGGTCCTGCCCTTCGCCAGGATCGGCACGGTGGTGTCGTCACCATGGAGACGATCAGCGGCCAGCACATGCGCCCCGATCAATCCATGCAGCGGCTTCAAGACCGCGGCGCAAGCACCGACCTGATCGGCAAGCGTCGACAGGCTGAGGTCGATGCCTTCACGGGCATAGCGTTCACTCTGCCGGTTCAGCGGCTGATGCTGGCCGAACTTCTCGAACAGGATCATGGCGAGCAGGTTTGGCCCTGCAAATCCGCGCGGCGTCACATGGAACGGCGCCGGCGGCTGTGCGATCTTCTCGCATTCCCGGCAGGAGAACTTCTCGCGCACCGTTTGAATGACCTTCCACTGGCGCGGGATCACTTCTAGCGTCTCGGTGATGTCCTCGCCCAGCTTCGCCAGCTTGGCCGAGCCGCAGCACGGGCAATTTGTCGGCGGGGAAATGACGACACGTTCGCGCGGCAGGTGCTCAGGAAACGGCTTCCTCGATGGACGCTTGCGCTCGAAGGCTTTGACCGTCAATGATCGTGCCGCCATCTCTGCCGCCAATTCGTCCTGGCTGGCATCGGCTTCCAGCTCTTCGAGCTGCAATTCCATCTGTTCGAGAAGGCGTGCCTTCCGCTCCGAACGGCTGCCATGGATGTCCCGCTTGAGCTTCTCGATCTCTAGTCTGAGCCGAGCGATCAGCGCATCCGAATGCGAGTTTATGGCTTGTGCGCGAGCGGCCACCGCCTCGGCTTCACGGCGTGCCGCACGCTCGGCGAGGATCATCGCATGAGCGCTGGCAAGGTCGTCGGGAAGCTGATCGGCTGCATCGGTCATGGTGGGATGGAATCATATTCGCTCCCGCCTTTCCAGCCATTTCCGCTATCCTGCAGAGCTCGGACGCCAGGTTTTTTTGCGGCATCCGCCAGTCGATCCCTTCGAGCAAATAGCCGAGCTGCGCCGGCGTGATCACCACCGTGCCGTCGGCCGCTGATGGCCAGATAAAGCGGCCACGTTCGAGCTTCTTCGTGAACAGGCAGGCACCCTGGCCGTCGTGCCAAATCACCTTGATCAGGCCGCCCTTCCTGCCGCGGAAGCAGAACAAATGGCCGCTATGCGGATCACGCTTCAGCGTCTCCTGCACCATCAGCGACAGGCCAGGAAAGCCCCTCCGCATGTCCGTATAGCCGCTCGCCAGCCAGACTTTCACACCGCTCGGAACCGGGATCATCGTCGCTCCAGCACGTCGAGAATTCGACCCAAGGCTTCCGTATCGACATCGCTATCTACGCGAATGCGCCGACCGCGGCCAAGCTCGATCATCACGATGCTTGTCTTCTTGCGCGGTAACGGCGGCGATTTGGTTTCCGCGGCCTCGGGCTCCGGCAATGCCGCGACAACCGTCACCGGCATGAATTGCGAGGCTGATGGCGCCGATATCTGGCAGAGCTCTTTGCGCCATCGGAACAACTGACCGGCCTGGATGCCGGCCGAGCGGGCGACCTCCGATACGCTGGCGTCCGGTTCCAGACACGCCGCAACCAGCCGTTCTTTTTCTTCACGAGACCATCGGCGGCGGCGCTCGACCGACGTAATAACCTCAACATGCTGCTTCGTCATAAGACTATCCCTAGTGCTACCACTAGGACTTGCGCCGTTCAGCCTACCTCGGCAAGGCGGCCGTTACCGTGGGGATACGCTTTAACGCTAGGTTTAAATTGTTCCTATGCGGTAGCGTACAGTCTTAAGGTGCTGCGCGGGGAAGCATCCGGCGTATCGGCAGCTAAGCGCAAGCAAGCTCCTATCCCACGTCTGGCTCGCTAGTGATCATGCAGGAAGGGAACTGGATCACCCTCGAGGAATCTCGAGCGCAGATTCCGAAATGGCATGACCAGGAAGCCCTCGTACGATAGATGACGCAGTCTTGGCGGAAATCGCGGAATGACAGAAGGCACGACGGCATGCGGCGGCTAGATGCGATAATATCTTAAGAGGCTCGCCTGTGAAGCAAGCGAGCCTCTTAATGGTGGACCCCGTAGAGAGCGCGCGACGACTCTACTTGGTGCGTTATCCCAACAAGTCCCACAGTGTTCCCGTGCGGTAGCGAATGGTTAACGCACAGCGCGAATGACGGCTCAAGCGAAGAAAACGCCCTTGCCGCTTCGGGGCTGCTGTATGGATCTTTCAGCCTACTTCAGCAGCGTCACCCATTCGTTCGTTCGCCCTGGCGGTATTGGGGCGCTCGCTGAGCGGATCAGGGCATCGTGCCGGACGACTTACATACCCGGCCTTAAGCACGAGGCCGCCTTCGCAGTGGTTCCAAAGGGGCAGGCACGTAGCGATCCCCTCATACATGCGTGACCTTTCATTTTACGTCTATTGACTAATGCAGCGAGGCTGCGTCGGAAAACTTCGTTTCACCAAGCATTTCACAAAGATGGCTGCGAGCCCGGTTTACTCGGCTCTTGATGGTGCCGACCTCGCAGTGGCAGATCACGGCGGCTTCCTCGTAACTCGTGCCTCCCAGGACGAGGAGCAGAGCATCGCGATTACGCGCCGCGAGCTTGTCGATTGCAGCCTGCACGTCACGGGCTCTGAGCGACCAATCCTGCGTCGATGTCACCGGCGCCTGATATTCCGCGAGATCACTAACGTAACCAACAGGCTCGCGCTTGCGTCGTTTGTAATTGCTGCAATGTGTGTTGCGCATGATTGTGAAAAGCCAGGATTTCAGGCTTGTGCCGTCTTGGAACTGTTCGAGATGACAGAGTGCCTTTGAAACGGTTTCCTGCACCAGATCCTCGGCGTCATTGTCAACCCGCTCGAACCGTCTGGCAAATGCTTTAAGTGCTGGAAGCAGGGAAATGATTTCCGTCTGGGATGCGCAGTTGAATTCAACTGAAGCCTTTGGCATGGCATTTCTCCTTCTTTGCTGGAGCAATGCCTTGGCAATAGGGGCGTTCCCGAGAAAATATTTGAGTACGTTAGCGTACAACCTAGTTTGGTGAAAATCGTGACCGCGCGGCAGAAGCACGAAGGGTCGCTCATCGCGCGTGTTAGAACTGGAAGAGGACTGCGGCCGCGCAAATAACGCTCGCGGTTCAACTGCGTCCAGTTCGTTAAGGTATGGTCCGAGGCTCTGCCAAGAGTGCAGGCGTTAAACGGTCTTCCATCTGCCGCTGCTTACTTCACCACTGCGGAGATCGGGTAAACCGCGATGATATCCCCATTTTCATCGACGATTTCGAACCGCTTTTTGCCTATCTGTTCGCCTTGTACAACTAGTTCTGCCACTATCTCGCGGGCCGCTTGGAGCGCCTCTTCTTGTACGGCCGCGAGGTTCGGCAGATCTATACCTTCGAGGTCTTCTTCGATCTGATCGTCTTCGCGGATATGAAAGAAATATCTTGCCATTGGACCGGACGCTCGTGGCTCAAGGAAACAGCGAGGGGCCGTTTCCTTTGGCGAACAGCGTGGATGTACGAATGTTCCCGTCCAATAGCGTACAGAGGTCGCCTAATCGACGGTGGGAGAGCGAAGAGTTGGTGGTGGGCCTAGAAAGAGCTCAAACTTTTAAGAAGGAAAAGTGGAATCCAGCGACCCTCGCTTTCGAATGGCCCGCGCTACGTCATTTCTCTTTCTCGCGAACAAAGACTCCACGAGGACCTCATAAGCGGAACTGAGCCGGCTCAACATCGCCGAGAGGCCCGGCAGACACTAAGCGCATCCAATCGCTACCCATCAACGTAACCCGAAGAAGCTCAAAAGCGCGATCACGATTACAACGGCACCGACAAGCCAAATCAGATTGTTCACTGGAAATCCCTTCTCCGGTTCGAGTTGAGCAAAGACATTGCCAGCTTTAAACTCATGTACAGGCTTACGGTTCCACCCATCGAAGCCTCATTGAGCGCGTGCTCTCCTTCCAACACGGTCAGTCGAGTGCCATATGCCGCTCGGCCACTTTAGCTTAATTCAGCTTACTGGCTACTTTGTTTGCCGCGCCTCGAAGAGAGTCGTGCGGGCGACGCTTCTCCGGGCTCATTGAGGGTCTTCCGACCGCTCTTTCCCTATTTGCTGATTTCCGAGACGGAGGATGCGGCTGAGAGCGGCTCTCCCATCTTCCGATAACACGTATCTCGCCTCCCGCAGCGCTTCTTGCCACGCAGGCCCACGCTCCCACGCCTCGTCGTACGCCAGCGCGAAGTCGGATGCTCGCCTCGTCTGGTAGAGAGCTTCGAACAGCAGCTCGGCTTGCCGGATGTCCTTGTCGCGCTTCAACGCACTCAAATCATTCATTCGTCGTCGTGTGGCCACGATGAGCTTATGGACAGCATACCGAGACGGTTCCGGGACGGTCACAGGGATCCCGCTCTTGTGTAGCAGGATGGTCCTTACTGGATCTCGGATCAGGAAATCGAGGAAGCGCAGCGGGTCAGCGCTTGCCCCGCCGAGGGCAGGCATCTTCGCGGGTTGGTCCATGTAGTCGTCAGAACCGCGGTTCGACGTCAGGAACTCGACCCTGAACCCACTGTCCGTTTGGAACGCGGACGCCGCCGCGGCGCCTGATCGATGAGGCACCGGCCGAAAGGTTGGATCGACGCCCTGCAGCAGCTCGACAATCGGAGGGAGGCTGTCCTGCACCTCGGATGAGATGGCATAGTCCTGGGGGACGTCCGCATCGCCGGTGAGGATCGCCGCCATGGGCAGGCGCACGCCGAGGAGGCCGCTGTACGTCTGGAAGGCGACCGTGCCGATGAGGACGCCCCGGAGCCGGAAGAGGCCTCCGGCCGCCAGCGCTTCGACGACGTCGCCGGACATGCTGTCGGGGGCGATCATGCCGCCCTCGCGAGTCAGGGTGGACACCATCCGTCGACGGGCGCGAAGATCGTCTTTCTCGCGCTTGAAGGTCTCGACACGGCGAGCGATGCCCTCATCGGTCGCAGGACCGACGTAGCGACGTGTCCTACCGCGTTGTCCATCCGCAAGATCGAAATACCAGTAGCGGCGACCCTTCACGGTGACGGGCGTGAACCTGCCTTCGGAAGGAAAGTCGGCCGTCCATGCGGCGTCGAGCGAGCGCTGGCCCAACTCGGCAAGCATCGTCTGGTACATGAGGTCAATAGTCTTCAAAGGTGCCATCCTTTTTAGCCAGCTCCTACTACTCGCTCGTAGCAGGACGTGCATCGGCGCCGATCGTCGGCGTAGCAATCTTGCCGCCTTTAAGGACGTGCATTCCGATCTTCAGGACGATCCCTGCAGGCTTCTGGGCGCACCGCTGGTACGTACGGAGATCGTGATCCGTCATCATATGGAATCATAGCGTTATACCTCTTTTGTAAAAGGGTATAACTGGCGAAGGGGTGGTGTGCAAGAGGGGACGGTGGCAGAGACGGCCTGAGGATATGTCTATCGTAGTTATACCCTTTTTGCGGAAAGGTCATAACCGATTGTTCGAGGTAGGACGATCATAGGAACCGTGTAAGGGAGGGCTGCGTCGACAGCAAGTTTACTGGATTCCCGCCTCGGCTGAGGATGTGATCGGCATATTGCGCAGCGTAAAACAGACCGCTTTACTTGGTGACTTCCGCCAAATTTAATGAGGAGGCTTTTATCGATAAAGATGTTATCTGAAGGTCGAGCGCCGACACGGCACGGCAACAAGAACAAATGGCTCGTTTGTTCCATAACACAGATTATGCGATTATTGCAATTTCAGGTTGTTTCAAACAGCTTTGTCCTATAGAGTCATCGCAATGCCATTGCGGCGCCCTATCCCATTGAAACGTCTTCATGAAGACACATAAAATGGACATGCAACGCGGCCGCCCACCGCGCATCGTACTTTCTCGTTAGACCAACACTATATTACCTATGGTAGTTCCTGCCGGATACTCATGTGCGACATAGGTGGAACATCCCATGCTCGCCGCCGCGGTTGCTCGGGGAGCGACTGTCCTGGTGAAAAATCTTCAGAGTGGAGGAGATGATGTATCCGACGATTTCTGCAAAGCGAAAATCGCGTCCAGTAGAGTGCCTACGGTCCGGAGTGTTTCGGGTGAAAGCGCCTGGACCATCTTCGTGACACGACGCCGTTCGTGAGCTTCCTCTTCCGTGGTTCCCCATAGATGAGGGGCAGCTTCGAAGAGCAGATCGTCGGGATAAATCCCGAGCACTTCGCAAAGGTGAAGGACTTGCGTAGCGTGGAGCTTCGTTACCGCCCGCTCGTATCTTCCATAGACTGCTTCGATAGATCCTAGAAGGAGAGCGAGCTCTGCCCTGGACAGGTCTTTCTCGATACGAAACCGCCGCAACGAACCAGCAATCGCTTCATCCATTGCCTTCGGCGTTGAGATGCCATCGAACCCCACGCGCCGATAGACCGGCCGCTCCCCTTTTGGGTCGTCTGCTGCCTCGAGCCCCGCCTCGATAATGTATGCGTCAGTCCTTGCCGTCATGCATTCCTGCCCAAGTCCGTGCGGTGACTTATATCATTCGCCCGATGATTGGCTATGCGATTTTCGAAAACTCATTCGTCGGCTCAAAGCTGTTCGATGCAGTGCGGTCGCCGGTTCGCACATTTGATAAGTTTCAGTCATGGAAGAAGACGCCGGCTCGTAGAGGCACGCAGACGTTCCATTATGCACGTCATCGCCTTGAAGAGGCGATCCGCGAGCCGCGCGTCCGCGAGTTTCGTCTCATCGCAGCGCTTGCAGTTGAGGCTCGACACGGCGAATCAGCGACGTTGTGACAGCACTCACGATGCAGCCGACATGGTCCGCACGCTCCATATTGCTCCGAATACCGGCACGCGGACGTCGGCTAGGACCGGCACAGGCGAATCAAGAAGGCTAAGCGGCACTCCCCTCTCGTCGAAAGAGGAGAAGATAGAACGACTTACGACCCGAAAACCAAAGAGCAGAACCGTCCAATCAGCTCGACCCTCGACCCTGATCTTCGCACGACACCGCCAAAGTGCCGACGCGCGAATTCGTGGGTTGGCAGGTGGTCGCCCTCGTTGTCGTCGCGATAGCAGCGATTGCTTATAGAGTGGAGCGGAACGGATACCGATGCAGAGACGACGCCCTCAACAAGCAATTCAGAGCCAGGTTCGGCAAAGCCAGTTGCACGTGACAACACGGCGGCAGCCTCAGCTACTCCGCCAGCGCACCAGTGATTTCTTCAGGACTTGAATATTTCAAATCACGTGCCACTTCCATCCCATAGAATTTGTCTCGGTCGGCTGACCCCGGATGTACTGCCGCAGGAATTGAGACGGATCGAGGAAGGTCGGACGATGTTTCGTTCCGGCCTTTTCTTATGCCCCGTGGACTAGTGGACGGCGATTGACGTCGGCGAGTTGACCTTCATCGACATCAGCCCATGATAGGTTTGGATCAATCGCGGGGTTATTTCACCGACTGTTTTGTGTCCTCCGTTGTAAAGATCTATGGCGGCGCTGCAGAGTACTTCCGTGCTTTCATCATTAAATGGTACACCGTAGTGTCGGTACCACCCCTGCACCGCTTGAGAGAGTATCTTGAAGTCCACCTCGCGCATGCTTTTGTAAAATTCAGACATTCCTCGCCTCATATCGTCGAACGCATATGATATAGTTAGTAATAGGTATTAATGTAAGCAGTTTTGGTTACCACTAAGGCTTTGATCAATTGTTGTTGAACACGCAAAACCGTCGCACCATCCGTCACCTCCCCCAAAAGGCCCGGAGATGAACTCCGGGCCAATTTTGTATCACTACCAACGCTGGCTGCCATACCAGTCGTCGATGTCTTGGCGTATGCGATCGCGCTCCAATCCATAACGCTCTTGGATCTTGCCTTCGAGTTGGTCACGCTTGCCCGCAATTTGGTCAAGGTCGTCGTCAGTGAGTTCGCCCCACTGTTCCTTGATCTTGCCCTTCATCTGCTTCCAGTTACCTTCGACACGATTCCAATCCATTGTGTTTCCTCCTTTGGCGTCAAACCGCTCCGCGCAAAGCTGTTCAGCTCGCACACCGGCCCGCATAGCGATCGAGTTTGTCCGTCCGAACGTTACTGGCAGTTGCCAGCGGCATTTGCAGCTACATCAGGTGCGGTCTTGGTCGCGTTATTGGTTGCTGTCTTGCCCTGAACACAGTCCGAGGAATCCTTCTTCCCTTGGGAGTCCTTTTCGGTATTGGAAGTGCTGTTAGGTGACGGGTTGTTATTGCTTTCCACCCCCGAACCTGAAACGCCGGCAGCGCCGCTTGTACCGCTGGTGCTGCCGCTGTTGCTCTGTGCCATGGCCGACGTTGCAAGACCGATCGAAAGAGCAGAGACCGTGATGAGTTTCAGAAGCATTGGAGATCCTCCCATTTAGCTTTGGTTAGATGCACCCAACTACGTTGCTCTTTCATTGTTCCAAATTCGTATCGGAGATGTGGTCGATGAAGGCTGCGTTAAGCTGCGCAGCTATGTCGTCGGAGACCGATGAGCCTCCGTCCCGACGCTTCCATAGGCAGACCAGTTTCCTTATCGAAGACCGACCAGGAACCATCTGCCTGCCGGACGGACGCGGCTTTTGGTCCGTTGGCAATTGGCGTCGAGCCGTGGGAACCTCCCGCCGCCGAACTTTGGAGACAGGTGCCGGTTCCTCACATTTCTCATTTGATCTCGAAAATCGCCGCCTCGTCCTGCTCCTCTCGAAGCCCCTTGTACGAGGCATGCTGGAGCTTCCCGTCATGGGTCCAGGCGCGGTATTCGATCTCGGCAATGTATCGGCTTCACATAGACCGCATCCCGCTTCTCCTGCCGGTGTCGGCGGCCGGTGTCGAGATCGCGATCTTGTCCATCTGCTCCCCGAGCTCGTCTCCTGAGCGTTCGTTGAAGCCGGTCCCTACCCCCATAGGCCAGACAATCGCCCTTGCGCGCCGCGAGGAAGACAAGAGCCGGCACATCGGCCGCTCGTGAATATCTATCGGGAAAATGGCCAGGAGATTGGGAAAATGCTGCTCAATGAGAGCTTCGCTCGAGAGTGGCGGCCGGGCATCGAAATAATTGGTGCTATTGATCGCGGCGCTCTCGATCTGGCGCTATACTCGATTTCGGCAAAGACCGGCGGAAGGCAACGGCATGATAGTTATTCTTCCTTGATGTAAGCCGCGCCTCGACGCTTTGCTAACAAGCCTCTCTCCTGAAGTGAGTTGGCAACCTCGTCGCCCTCTTCTTGTTCCAGAAACGAGGCCACCCCAAGACTTCCTGAATCGCTCTTTCAGCCTGCTTTCGGATATCCGACTCCGCTAACTGATCGCCTCGTTCCGTCTCCAGAAACGCTTGCTCTCTTTCTGCCTGCCGAATTGCTGCGCGTCTCGCCTCGAGCAAGGCTATATTCTCTTGAATTGTATCCCTGCTACCTTTCCAGACCATCCGCTTGCTCCCAATCGGAAGGCCCACACAGCCAAGCCCATGTGGGCCGTGCGTCGCTGAGGCTTGGGTTATGCGCCGTCCTCAGCTCAGAAAAAACATACAGGAAGATGGGCCGATCCGAAAGTCGAAGGTCTGCCGGAAGATCAAGGAAAGCCGCGCCAGCCGTCTTGGGGGAATATCGCTGCTGGGGCTAGCGATGCTGGGCCCTATTGCCGGCGCCATCGGGAGCTTCGCGCTGTTGCTATTTCTCCGCTGAGCTCATGGTACGCTACCGGACGGGAACAGTCGCTGAATCTGGTCGTTCGGCGACTCGGAGCCGCGTGGCAGCATCTGCTTACCCCTTCCTTGCCCATCTGGAAGGTCGCGCGGCTCCGCCTCTTTATCATGACTCCCATGCTGCCGCGGGTTTTTGACCGTAGCCGCGCCGCCATCATCTTGCCTTGCAGTTTGCCGTAACCGTCGCTGCCGAAGAGATGCAGTGGCAAGGTGCCGGAGACGATACTGAGCAGGCCATTGCCCATGCCGAAAATCACGGCGAAGACCATAGCCCCCGGCACGGATGGAGCGGAAAGCAGCAAAACCAGCACGCCGACCGGAAGAAGCGTTGCCGCTGTTACTGCAAGGCCGAGCGGCGGTAGGTTCTTGCCGAAGACCATGTTGGTCAACCGGCTGCCGACCTGCGACGGGCCGAACAGCGTGCCAACGAGCGCTGCAGTTGCGCCGAGCCCGAGGCCCGAAAGCAACGGTACGAGATGCACTAGCATGGCCGACCTGACCAGCGACATAAGCGAGAAGCCCGTTACCATCACGGCAAAGCCGAGCCTGCGGCGCTCTGGTGCCAAGATTCCCTTCACTGGCGGAGCCGCGGTCGAGGCGGCGGCCCGCTCAGTGGTCGTGCTGCGCGACAGCCATGCATGGATCGGCAGGCAGATAGCCAGATTGAGGGCGGCGTAAACCAGATAGACGTTTTGCCAATTGAGATGCGAATGCAGCGCCGTGGTGATCGGCCAGAAAATCGTCGATGCAAAACCGCCGATGAGCGTCAGATAGGTGATGCTGCGGGAAGCGACCTGCGGACGCAACTGCACCAGAAGCGCGAACGCCGCGCTATACTGGACGAGGTTGGAAGCGACTTCGACGGCAATGAGAGCCACAACATAAGCTGCCCTGGTCGGCGCCAAGGCGCAGGCGATGAGAGCGAGGGCCGCGACAAGCGAGCCGATCGCCATCACGCGGCCGGCTCCGATCTTGTCGAACAATGCCCCGAGCCATGGCGCCGTGAGGCCGCCTGTCAGAAGGGCCGCCGAAAGCGCCGAAAACCCACTCGCTCGACCAGCCGAATTGCGCGGCCATATCGGAAGCGAGAATGCTGAAACTGTAATAGA
>NZ_JBNDHT010000088.1:0-28058 GCF_056755115.1 Rhizobium sp. SVR5-2C
ACCTGCAATTGAGCCCGTTCCGATTGCGACGTTGACGCGGCGCGAACTCGAGGTGCTTCAGCTTGTTGGAACAGGACTGAGCAACAAAGAGGTTGCCAGAAAACTTGATCTCCACGAGAAGACGGTCAAGCACCACATGACCCAGATCATGGCAAAGCTCGGCGTCAACAACAGGACCGAGGCTGCGATGGCGTTGCGGGACGCAACCGACCGAAAGCCGCTCAAGGGCTGAAGGATCGGAGCCGCTTCACATCCGCGGAGGTGGCCCGGCGATTAACAATCGTACGGCCCTTGGCGTCCTTCATGACGTAACGGCCACTCCGAATCTCCTCGCTCATTCCATCGGAATGATGGACCGCTAGCGAAGAACCGCCGCCGGTCGTGGTTTGTCCGCTGGACCCGTTCGGCCCGGTCGAGGAGCTGCCGCTGTTGGAGCCGCTGTTTCCATTGCCTCCGCCATTGCCATTGCCGCCACCGTGGCCGTTACCACCGCCGTTGCCGTTGCCACCGCCGTTACCGTTGCCGCCGCCGTTACCGTTACCACCGCCGTTGCCGCCCCCATTCCCGCCACCGCCACCGTTCCCGCCGCCGTTGCCACCCTTGGCGGCCAGAGCAGATTGGGGAGCCAGTTTCAACGCGCCGCCAGACATCTCAATGCGATAGGGGACGCTGGCCAGCGCCAGAGTCATCGAACCGCAAAACAAGCCCATTAAGAATTTACGGCGCGTGGTCATCTCGTTCCCCGACGAAGGGTATTGTCGCTCATGATTGTTGACATGTGCATGTTCAGGCAACGGCGCGTCTTCGTTTCAAAATCGTCGCCAGCCGCGAGGCAAAACTCACAACGGGGCACAGCCCAAAGCCTCGTCCATTTCTCGCCCAACGACATTGCTCATGAGAGGGTTCCAGGGTCAATGCACGATTGAACCAAAGTGAACGAGTCAGACTTTTCTCGCGCCGGCGCCGGACGTTTGTCAGGTGCGGATTAGGACTAAGGTCTGAGGACAAACCAAGCGGCGACGTCCAATCTCATGCCAGGACGCGCGATTCCGCTGTCCCTTGTAGTTCTGATAGCGTTGGAGGTACCGATGATTCCCAAGTGGCAGGTGTTCCTAAACCGTAGTCATGCTCCAGGCGCTGTTGCAGACTTCTCCGCGGCTGCCTTTGCGCTTGACGCAGCGGTCAATCTGCGGCTCGCCCTGAAGCTGGTCAATCCTACGAAAGAGTGCATCGCTCGGGCCGAAGAGGTTTACGAGCGAGCGCAGGCATACGGGAACCTACGAGAGGCCAGTTCGAAGCTCGTGACCGATGCAGAAAGAGACCTGGCCGGTGCCCTCAGATCGCTCTCGAATGAGATGCGGAGCTGTGATCCCTCGTGGAGGGCCAATGACGCCCTGATCGGGCTCACGCTGGCTGATCGGCATTCCAGCTCCCCCTCTTCCCTTAGGCGGTGATTGGCTGCTTGCCGGCGACGGGCAAAGGCCGCCACCACCGGACGCCGGCAAACCCGCTCGTTTAGAACAGCGGCTTAAAAAAGACCCGCTTTGCGAAGCGCCCTTCGCGCATCATCGCAAACGGGTCTGCTTCGTTTCACAATCGAACTCGTCAGCATCCCTGAACACCACTGAGGGGATTCGACCCCGATCGTTGCAGCAACCGAATTGTGAATCGGCCAGCGACCCATTCAGCTCCCCGCTTGTCAGCATGATAAAAATCGCATCCGATTTAATCGCAAAGCTATTGACATCGATATACGCGCAACGTATTTAGATCGCATCCGATTTAATCGGTAACGATAACGGCGAGCAAAAGGATTTCGCTATGACTGAGAAGCTTCTGTTCACGGGCAAGACTCACAACACCAATGGTCGCGAGGGCGCAGCGCGCAGCAGCGACGGCAAGTTGGACATCAAGCTGCCGCAGCCGCACCCCGCGGCCGAACAGCTCTTCGGCGCCGCCTGGTCGGCCTGCTACATGGGAGCGATCGAGCTCGCCGCCTCTCAGAGAAACATCAAGCTTCCCGCGGGTCTCGCGGTCGACGCCGAGATCGATCTCAACGTCGATGACGGCTCCTTTTTCCTGCGCGCACGCCTCGACGTCAGCGCGCCGGGCATTGACCCTGCGGTTGCGCGTGAACTGCTCGATGCGGCACACGGCATTTGCCCTTACTCGAAGGCGGTGCATGGCAACATCGACGTTGCCACCAACCTCATCTGAAGTCGGACCGGCCGGGCCTGCCTCCGAAACGGGCTGGCTCGGCGCCTTCGGAAAGACACATCGAAGACCCGCTCGCCACCGGCAAGGCGTCAATACGAACTTGCTGGTCAACGCCGATCTGGAGAACACTCAATGGTCCTCGCGCACCCTTCACATGCCTACAGCGAGTTTTCGCTTGTGCTCGACCCGACCGTCTACGAGCCATTGCCTGATGACTGGCTCGTCGGGGTCACGGATGTTGTCAACTCGACTTCAGCGATCAAGTCGGGACGCTATGAAGACGTGAACTACGCGGGAGCGTCTGTCATCGCCGCTCTTGGCAACGCCTTGGGTACATTCGATTTCCCATTCGTGTTTCGAGGGGATGGCGCCGCATTTGCAATTCCGCCGCACGGTCGGCTGATTGCGACTTCGGCATTGCGACAGGTCGCGGCCTTTGCGCGGACCGATCTTGGTCTCGATCTTCGAATTGGGCTGTTGTCGGTCGGCGAAATACGTGCCAGCGGACGCGACGTGAAAATCGCCCGATACGCCGCCTCGGAAAACGCGACCTACGCGATGTTTGCCGGGGGAGGGCTCAAATGGGCGGAGCACCAGATCAAGAGCGGGCGGTATCTGGTAGATCCGGGCAAGTACACGACCAAGCCGGACCTGACCGGGCTTACATGTGACTGGACCCCGTTTCCCAGCCAGCAGGGCGAGATTCTGTCTCTGCTGGTCGAGCCATACGAGCATACAAGCCCCGAAGTCTTCGCCGTCCTGGCCAGGCGTGTGCTCACCGTTCTTGATGCCGGAACAGGCCGGTCTCATCCGCTTCCAACGGATATCGCCACCCCTAAGGACAAGGGGAGACATATGGATCCGAAAACTTGGTCGGAGATAGCCTCCAATTCGGACTTCCGCAAATACGATGACGGTTTGCGTCTCACGCTCGACTGCACGCGCGAACAGATTGACGCGGTCGAAGCCATCCTTGTTGCGGCAAGGGCGCGCGGCGAGATCAACTTCGGACTGCATCGCCAGTCGCATGCGCTCATGACCTGCCTTGTGCCTTCCGGCAGACCGGATTCGCATCTGCATTTCCTGGACGGCATGGGCGGCGGTTATACCAAAGCTGCCGAGATGATGGAGGCAAGCGAGCTTCCTTTGGCGGCATCGCGCTGACGCAACAAGCAGATCCTTTGAAAGGTGATGAATCGCCCGCAGACGCCGTGCGGGATCGAGGATTCGCCCGTCTGCCCCTCCGCTTTGATTACTCGACTGCGACCTATGCAGCCATGCACTTATCCACGCGTCTTTGACGGTCAAACCGAAGCACAGCCGCCAGTGCAACGCGGCGGTTGAGGCCAGCCTTTTCGACCTGAGAGCTCGCTCAGCGGCCTTGTCTGGGGCGCGGGCTCGTCTCGCTTACGACTTCCCCGGTTCAGCGTGCGTAGCTCGCATAAGGTTGTCGCGCAGCCGCGCCACGGACTTCTGCATCACTGGAAACTCCTCTCCGAGCCCCGTGGCCTCACTCACCGCCGCGGTCGAGATGGATTCAAGCAGGTTGCGGCCGGCGGGCGTCAGGTTCAGCCGCACCTGCCGTTCGTCGGCGGGATCGCGCTGACGTCGGACGTAGCCGATCGACTCGAGCTTCTTGAGGATCGGCGTCAGCGTGTTGGATTCAAGGAACATCTTTTCGCCGAGCGCCCCGACCGTCTGGTCATCGTCCTCGGAGAGCGCCTGCAGCGCGATGTATTGGGTATATGTCAGGCCGAGCGCATCGAGGATTGGCTTGTAGACGCGGCCAAACGCGAGATTCGCAGAGTAAACCGCAAAGCACAGGAAATTCGAAAGCTTCCGCCCTTCGCCATCGGCCGCCGGGGAGGAGGGCGCGGCTATATCCTTCGCTGTTTGGGACTTGGGCATGGCATATCCTCTCAAGGGGCATTGCTATTCCATATTACATAAGTCGCATCCGATAAAATCGCAATAGTATTGGTAGGGTCAAAGCTTCTAAGGATCGGGCACCGCATACTGGTACCCGGTCCGTGTCGATTACGACAATTGCTCTCAATCAGCGGATTCGACAAGCAGCTCGATCTCGGCCGGCAAGCACAGCGGGAGGCTGGCGACGCCAAGGACGAACGGACCGACAACATCGTGGTTTCGGACGGGCATGTTATGGATACCGTTTCGAGACGACGTTCACGGTCGGGGTGACCCTTCGGTTCAGCAGAAACGGGACGTTTCAATTTCGCGCCAGTGAGCGCACGGGGAATGCTGCCATCCCCCATGATTTTCGGGCCTTATCCGAATGTGAAGGCAAAGGCTTCGACACCTGGATCCTGGAAATGTATCTCAAAGGTGCGCTCCGCAACTTTGCCGGCCTGCCGCACAAGTTGATAGAGGCGTGTCTCCTTCACTGTCCCCTTGCCATCCTTGTCGACATCCGCCCCGTGGTCGTCTCCCGGAGCCTTGCCGTCGACCGTCACCTGGAAGCGGATCGGCTTGCCGTCGGGGCCGGGGCCGAGAACGAGATGCAGGTCGCGGGCGCTGAACCGGTAGGTGATACCGCCGCCCGCCCGAGCGAGCGTCGCCTGTTCCGGGCCGACGATCCAGGTGCCGGATAAACCCCATTCGTTGAGGCTCGGTTCGGCGATCGAATAGTTGCTTGCGGCGTCGGCCTGCAGCCTTTCGGGGGAGACGAAATTCGTCGCCTGCTGGTAGCCGAGATAGGTTTCGCCAGAGCGGATGTTCTTCAGGTCCGGGCTCGCCTCGGCGCCCTTCGCGTCCGGCGTCACCGGTGCGCCCGCTGCCGTCTCGCTGCCGGCTTCCCGCAGCAGGTCCTGAATGGCTTGCTCGGTCTGCCCGTAGCTGCCCTCGCCGAAATGGTGGTAGCGGATCTGGCCCTTGGCATCGATCAGGTAGTGTGCCGGCCAGTAGCTGTTATCGAAGGCGCGCCAGATTTTGTAATCGTTGTCGATCGCGACCGGATAGCCGATCTTGAAGTCACCGACAGCCTTTTTGACGTTGGAGATCTTCTTCTCGAAGGCGAATTCCGGGGCGTGCACGCCGATCACGACGAGCCCCTGGTCCTTGTATTTTTCCGCCCAGGCGCGGACGTAAGGCGTGGTGCGAATGCAGTTGATGCAGGAATAGGTCCAGAAGTCGATGAGCACCACTTTCCCGCGGAGCTGTTCGGTCGTGAGCGGCGGCGAGTTCAGCCATTCCACCGCACCATCCAGCGAAGGCGCACGGCCTTCCACGGGAAGATCGCTGCGGAACGGCCGCTTCGCATCGGCCGCCGGGATGATCGCGCCGTTGCTGGCGACCTCGGACGGCGCGCCGCCGGCGGGCTCTGCATGGAACCTCTCCAGCAAGGCCTGTTCGAAAGATGCGGTGCTTGCATAGGAAAGCCTCGCCAGCAGGCCGGTATCAACCCCCAGTGCGATGGCGGCAACGCCTGCCAGAACAGCGGCGCCAAGCAATTGGCGAATCCGCTCGCTGACGCCGAGCGACCGCTTCATGCGGTCAAAGATTTTTCCTCCGACAAGCAGTGCGACGGCAAGCGACGTTGCCGCGCCCGCCGAGTAGGCGAGAAGGAGGAATGTCGTTTGCAGGTTGGCCCCTTGCAATGCGGCACCTGTCAGCAGGAGGCCGAGAATCGGGCCGGCGCAGGGCGCCCAGAGCAGGCCGGTCGCGATCCCGAGAGCAAGGGAACTCTTGACGGTGGGTGCGGCGCCTCTGTCGCCCGGCGCATTCAAAAGATGGTTTCCGAGACCGACGATCGGCTGTGCAAGCTTACTTGCGACCCTCGGTGAAAGGAGGCTTACTCCCAAGAGGGCAAGGAGGAGGAGCGCGGCAAGGCGGCCATATTCATTGGCGCGAATGGCCCAGCCACCGCCGACCGCAGCAAGTGTGGCGACGAGCGCAAAAGTGACGGCCATGCCCGCAAGCATGGGCAGCGTGCTCCTGGCGAACGGCTGTCCGGCACGCGCGAAGACGAAGGGGAGGACGGGGAGAATGCACGGGCTGAGAATGGTCAGCGCACCTCCGAGATAGGCTAAGATAAGAAGCGTCATCATCGTTTCCTTTGAACCCGGGTGGTCGGCGGCAATGTGCCTGGACCGGCAAGCCCGTGCATCTGGCCGGTGTGACGTATCCCGGATGTGTCCGGTTCTGCGGGGGAATGTACCGAAACGTTCAAATCGGCCGCTGTTGCTACAGAGTGATACAAAGCGCCACGGCAGAAATGCCATTCGGCTCGAGGCGATTTACGCTCTGGCGGCGCAATTGTATCAGAATGTATCCGGGCCGCCGGAAGCTACATCCTTACTTAAATGCAGTCGGCTAGTGACACATCGCGGATACACGCGGCCGGTTATCTGCCGCTTGTGAACAATGCGACAGGAGAGACCAATGTCAGAGGAAATCAACCAGCACCGCCGCCGTTTCTTCGGTGTGGCTGCCGTGGCCGTTGCGGCAATCGAACTCGGCATGACCAGAACTGCCGGCGCTCAATCCGAACAGCCTTCCACGGCACAGTTGCCGGCCATCAAAACCGGGAGCAACACATCCTTCGAAGCATTGAAGCAGGTGCACGCCGGGGTGCTTGATGTCGGATATGCCGAGGCGGGCCTGGCAAACGGCCCTGTCGTCTTGCTGCTGCATGGCTGGCCCTATGACATCCACGCTTTCCTCGATGTTGCACCGCTGCTCGCCTCGGCCGGCTATCGCGTGATCGTGCCTCATCTGCGCGGCTACGGCACCACCCGGTTCCTTTCGACCGAAACTCCCCGGAATGGCCAGCAGTCGGCCTTGGCTGCCGACATGATCGCGCTCATGGATGCACTCAAAATCGAGAAGGCCATCGTTGCCGGCTACGACTGGGGAGCGCGGACCGCCAACATCATGGCGGCGCTATGGCCCGAGCGCTGCAAGGCGATGGTCTCGGTCAGTGGCTATCTGATCGGCAGCCAGGAAGCCAACAGGAAGCCGCTTCCCCCGAAGGCGGAGCTTGCCTGGTGGTATCAGTTCTATTTTGCCACCGAACGCGGACGTCTCGGTTACGAAAGCAATCGGCGGGACTTCGCAAAACTCATCTGGCAGACGGCCTCGCCGAAGTGGAACTTCGACGACGCGACATTCGACAGATCCGCAGAGTCCTTCGACAATCCCGATCATGTCGACATCGTCATCCATAATTATCGCTGGCGCCTGGGGCTTGCCGAAGGCGAGGCTAAATTCGATGCTTATGAAAAGACGCTCGCCACAGGGCCGAAGATCTCGGTGTCGACGATCACGATGGAGGCCGATGCCAACGGAGCGCCGCATCCTGAGCCTGCCTCCTATGCCGGTAAGTTCTCCGGCAAATACGAGCATCGCACCATTGCCGGCGGGATCGGTCATAACCTTCCTCAGGAGGCCCCGCAGGCGTTCGCGCAAGCGGTTATAGATGTCGATCATTTTTAGCTAGACGATAGTCGTCCTGCGAGGCTTGTTGCTCCCGTTGCAGCAGTATGCGCCTTGAGTCGAATGTGTGAAGTCTAAAGCGAGTGGGCGGCGCGGCCGCCCATGCCGGTGAGGAAGGGGGGGGCAATATGGACCATATCGATCACGTCCTGATCGTCGACGATGATCGCGAAATCCGCGAACTGGTGTCGAGCTATCTAACGAAGAACGGCCTGCGGACGACGGTCGCCGCCGATGGGCGGCAGATGCGCAGCTTCCTGGAGGCGAATGCCGTCGATCTGATCGTGCTGGACGTGATGATGCCCGGTGACGACGGACTGGTCCTTTGCCGTGAACTTCGCGCTGGCAGGCACAAGGCGACGCCAATCCTGATGCTGACGGCCCGCAGCGATGAGATGGACCGGATCCTCGGACTGGAAATGGGTGCGGATGACTACCTTCCGAAGCCTTTTGCGGCGCGCGAGCTTCTCGCCCGAATCAAAGCGGTGCTGCGGCGTACGCGGATGCTGCCGCCCAACCTTCAGATCAGCGAGGCCGGACAATTGCTGAGCTTCGGAGACTGGCGGCTCGACACCGTCGGCCGTCATTTGCTCGACAAGGACGGGACCGCGGTTGCCCTGAGCGGCGCCGAATACCGCCTGCTGCGCGTCTTCATCGATCACCCGCAGCGCGTGCTCAACCGCGACCAGCTCCTGAATCTGACGCAGGGCCGCGACGCCGATCTCTTCGACCGGTCGATCGATCTGCTCGTAAGCCGCGTGCGTCAGCGGCTGGGGGACGATGCGCGCGAACCCACCTATATCAAGACGGTTCGCAGCGAAGGCTATGTCTTTTCAGTTCCCGTTGAAATCGTGGAGCTTCGCCAATGAGCACGGCGAAACCCTTCCTTCCGGGGCGGCTGTGGCCGAGGACATTGCGGTCCCGGCTCTTCCTCATCCTGCTGGCCGGGCTGGCAATTGCTTATGGGCTGTCCTTCAGCGTGCTCTATACCGAGCGCTATATGTCTGCGAAGGCGGTGATGCTGGGAACGCTGGAAAGCGATCTCGCGACGTCGATCGCCATCATCGACCGGCTGCCCGCCAATGAGCGGGCCGATTGGCTCGACCGGCTCAGTCGTGGCAACTACCGCCTTGTTCTCGGGCTAGGTCTCCCTGGTGTCCCGGACATGTCCGCCCGAGGCAGGGAGATTGCCGCGAAGATCGAGGAGGCAGTTGGCCCTCGTTTCCCACTGCGCATCGAGGCTATCCCCGGCGATGTGAGCAGGCTGCAGGCGCATCTGACCTTGAGCGATGGAAGCCCGTTGACGATCGACATTACGCCGAAGGGCGTCATGCCGATCGCCGAATGGCTGCCCTATGTCTTTGCCATCCAGATGGCGCTTATCATTTTCTGCACATGGTTCGCGGTACGGCTGGCGATCCGCCCTCTCGCCGATCTTGCTGCCGCCGCCGATGCGCTGGATCCGAACAAGAAGAGCTCGGCCCTGAGTGACAGGGGCCCGAGCGAAGTGGCCCACGCGGCGAGGGCCTTCAATGCCATGCGGGATCGAATTGCCCACTACCTCGAAGAGCGCGTGCAGATTCTGGCGGCCATTTCTCACGATCTCCAGACGCCGATTACCCGCATGCGCTTGCGTGCCGACATGGCGGACGATTCTCCGGAGAAGGTGAAGCTCCTGCACGACCTATCCGAGATCGAGCGCCTCGTTCAGGACGGGATCGCCTATGCGCGAAGCGCGCATGGAAATGGAGAGAAGCTCTCGCGCATTGATCTCGCATCCTTCATCGAGAGCCTTTGCTATGACTACCAGGATACGGGAAAGCCGGTCTCTGTGAGCAGTATGGTGAGTGGAACGGTCGCCACCAAGCCGCATGCGCTTCGCCGCATCCTCTCGAACTTCATCGACAATGCGCTGAAGTTCGGCGGCTCAGCGGAGATCAGCGTCGAGCGAGGAGAAGGCAGCGACATCGCCATTACGATCATGGATCGCGGCCCGGGCATTCCGGAAGATCAGCTCGAGGCTGCCATGCAGCCTTTCTTCCGGCTTGAGCAATCCCGCAATCGGGAGACCGGCGGAACCGGTCTCGGTCTCGCCATCGCGCAGCAGCTGACCGCTGCGATCGGCGGCCGGATGAGGCTTTACAACCGCGCCGGCGGCGGCCTCGCCGCAGAAATCGTCATTCGCTAGCTGACGCTAGAGCGCCTTCAAGGGTTGCTTCCCTCTCGCCGGACTTTTTACTAGCGGACGGCCTGCTTGAACTTCGCCGGCGTCAAGCCGGTCGCGCGTCGAAATGCCCGCGTAAAACTCGATTGCGACGAATATTGACAATCAAAGGCAATCTCGCTGAGTGACATCTGGTCCATCGTAAGGAGTTTCTTTGCGCGCTCCAGCCGGCATCCACTCACATAGCTATGCGGTGGCGTCCCGATACTGGCCGCAAATGCCCGCGTAAAATGGAAGACGCTGAGACATGCTATGCTCGCCAGGTCACTCACTGTGATTTCCTCGGTGAGATGCTCTTCGATATAGGCAAGAACACGCCGCAATCTGACGTTATCCAGTCCAAGTGTCGGCTGGCGTTCTAAACGACGTCCCGGAGTCTCTGAGTGCTCATGAAGGAGTCGGGCCGCCAGAAAGAGCGACGCAGTTTCGACCAGCATACGTCCGGACGTCGTCGGATTCGACATTTCGCGTAGGATTGACAAAGCAATCTCGTTGATGATGCCGTCCTGCACGCCGGAACTATAGCGGATCGACTGTCCGGGGAGCCGAGGCACGCTGAAGTCTGTCGCCAGGCGGACGAAAGCGGAGGATGGAAGATAAAGGTGAGCGACTTGTAGTTCTTCCGATGCGATGTGGATTGCGTCGGCTTTGGCGGCCATGGGATTAAGCCAGATCGTGCCGTCGGAAGGCCGAACGCGTCGCTGCTCTCCTCCGACTTTGCACGTCACCGCTCCTTCATCTGAGCCACTGACTATGACCGCTATTTCCAGATCCTCCGCTTCAGCCCCCGGTCCCTCACAACTGGAATGAGCCCGGAACTCTGCAAAGAGCGTCGACCATCCCAAATCGCCCGAAGACCTAAGCAGACGGGAGGCGGGGTATTTTCTGTAACCCTGTGAATGCAGTTCATCCAACATGTCAGCGCACCAACGAGTATGAGGCAACAGCCTGTCCGACGGTAATGACCTAGACGGTCTACAGTCGGCCATGACCAGCCACAACCTGCACCTCAGGATAGGAGAATTTGGTCCGATGCTTTGATAAAGAGCCAAATCTCGGTGCCGGTATTCGTTGGATCCGTGCGCCAGCGTTATCGTTTACCGATGTCGACGCGGGGGGCATCGCCCGCCGCGTCAGGTCGGACCGCCTAGTTGTTGACCAGCTCGAGATGCTGACGCAGACCATCATTGATCTGCTTGATCGCCGCTTCCGTGGAAGGAACGTTGCGAAGCGCGTTCAGAAGCACGAAATCATGGATCGTGCCGTTATAGCGAACCGCATCGACCTTGACTCCCGCATCCTTTAGTCTTCGGGCGTAGGCTTCGCCTTCATCACGCAACGGATCGTTCTCCGCCGTGATGACGAGCGCGGGAGGCAGGCCCTTTAGCTCTTCGTTGCTTGCGCGTAGAGGCGAAACGTAGGGATTGTTTCGAGTCTTCTCGTCCGGCGCGTAGAGATCCCATCCGTACTTCATAAATGCGCGGGCCAGGAATCGGCCTGTTCCGTACTCGTGATACGACTGGGTGTCCATGCTGGCGTCGGTTGCCGGAATGAGAAGCACCTGATACGCGATCTTGGGCCCTTTACGATCCTTGCTCATGAGAGAAAGCGCGGCGGTCATATTTCCGCCGACGGAATTGCCGGCAACGGCGATGCGATTGCCGTCAGCGCCCAATTCATTAGCGTGTTCGGCGACCCATTTCAGCGCACCATAGGACTCTTCGAGTTGCGTCGGGAATTTCGCGGCCGGCAAGGGCGTGTACTCGACGAATACGCCAACTTGTCCGGAGCCGACCACGAGATCGCGGAGCAAACGCTGATGGTTCTCGAAATTCCCGACGATCCAAACCCCGCCGTGTATGAAGAAGAGGACACCTAGCTTTCCGCTCAAGTGTTCGGGCTTCATGATGTAGAGTTTCACTTGCCGTCCGTCCTGGGAGATGACCTTTTCTGTCGTCGTAACTCCGCTCATGTCGACAGGCGTCTTGGACTGCAGGCCTGTGAGGATATCCTGCGGCTTCGGTTGGGGCAGCTCCCAGAATGCGCTGCTGTCCTTGTTGATCTCAGCCAGGAACGACCGGATCTCGGGATCGATTCGTGGATCGGTGTTGGCCTCGGCAGCTATTGCGATCGTTTGGGTCATGAGAGTTGCTCCTATCAATGCGCTTGCGAATGTGCGGATGCGGCCCATGGGAATGCTCCGTGTATTGGGGGGCGTCAGTTTGCGTGACCGTTTTTAGGGGCTCGGCGAGAAGCCCTCTCTGCCGTTCCTGCTGTTGTTTTGACTGATCTTGCGCTTTGCAGGGAGCGATCTTCACCCGCGACATGCCGGTATTGCCGCGGCCACGCGGAGTGCAGGCTGTGGCGGCTGATGCTCAGGCTGCCCGCGATGCGTGACCGGCTGCAAATGCTTGCGGCCCGGTCACGGCGTCTCGATGATCTTTTCGAAGCCTCCTGTCTCGGTCTCGCCATCGCGGAGCAGCTGACCGCTGCGATCGGCGGCCGGATGAGGCTTTACAATCGTCTTGGCGGCGGCCTCGCAGCAGAAATTGTCATCCGCTAAGCGCCACGTTGCTCGGCGCATACCAACATATGGCATGGCTGGACTCCGCAGCCGGGGATGCACGCGTCTCTAGCTCTAGGACGCATCGGTCGAGAACTTGTGTATCGTCGTCGACTTTAGCGTTTCGCCCGGCTTCAGCACCGTCGTCGGAAAGGACGGCTTGTTCGGCGAATCCGGGAAGTGCTGCGTCTCGAGGCAGAAGCCGTCAGTCTGGCGGTATTGTTGACCGGCCGCGCCGACGAGCGTCGAGTCGAGGAAGTTGCCGCTGTAGAACTGGATGCCGGGCTCCGTGGTTGATATCTCCATGATCCGGCCAGAGCGCGGATCGTAGGCGCGCGCCGCGAGCGAGAGGCCACTTCCCGACCGGTTCAGGACGAAGTTGTGATCGTATCCGCGGCCAAAGATCATTTGTTCGTCGTTCGCGCGGATGCGTGCGCCGATCGGCATCCCCTGACGGAAGTCGAACGGCGTGCCGCTCACCGAGGCGAGCTGTCCGGTCGGGATCAGGGTCGCATCGACCGGCGTGTAGCGATCGGCGTTGATCGTGAGGATATGATCGCCGATCCCGCCCACGCCGTCGCCGGCGAGGTTGAAGTAGGAGTGACTGGTGAGATTAACCACCGTTGGTTTGTCAGTCGTCGCCTCGTAATCGATGCGCAGCTCGTTGTCGTCGGTGAGAGTATAGGTGACCCCGACCGTAAGCGCACCGGGATAGCCTTCCTCGCCATCCTTGCTCGTGTAGCTGAGCCGCGCCGCAGCGCCGCTCCCGCCGGTCAGTGGCTCGACGGCCCAGACAACCTTGTCGAAGCCTTTCTTGCCGCCATGCAGGCTGTTTGGTCCGTTATTTGCGGCGAGCTGGTACTGCGTGCCGTCCAGTGAGAACTTCGCGCTGCCGATGCGATTGCCGTAGCGTCCGATCAAGGCGCCGAAATAAGGATTCTTGGACTCGTAGTCGGCGAGTTCCTTGAAGCCGAGCACGATGTTGCCGAGGTTGCCCCAGCGGTCGGGTACGTTGATCGCCGTGATGATGCCGCCATAGGCGATGAATTTGACAGACGCGCCCTTGTCGTTGGTGAGCGTGTAGAGATCGACGGCTTTGCCGTCCTGCGTCTTTCCGAATGGGGTTTTGTCCACGGAGCCGGCGGCGGCGACCGCTGCCGTCAGTAGCACGCCCATGCCAAGCACAGCCGCGCCGAGCACTGACCTACCCCAAATATGCGATATGTTGTGATCGACCCACGTCATGGTTTCCTCCCCTCATAGACATCCTCGCGGCCGGCCTCGGGCGAGCCGCCTGGAAGATCAACTTTAAACCCATCTTAATATTAGCGTAAGCGAATATATGTTATACGGGCGACCGCAGCGCCGCACAGCGCACGCTTTAGTCGAACCCGGCTTCAAGGAGGTTGGTGTGGCTCGCGAACGGTCGATCTCCGCCAAGACGTTGCAGCGCCTGCCGATCGTTTTGCGACCGCCCATGATACGGCGAATAGCTACGAGGAACATTGTCGCGCTTGCGGGGCGGGCGGCTACTGGCGTAAAATCGGCTGCTCTATCTATATGTTCTGCGCGTCTGGAATGAGGGGAGGGACCTGGATAAACACGGGTTTGTTCGATCCGGATTCGATGATCTCAAAGACCTTTTTCAACATTCCCGGTACGTCCTGCCGCACCATCTCGATCCCGTTTCCGAGCAAAGTCACGAAGGGGTCCCAGTCGAAGCAGCCGAGGACGAGGTTGCGGTCGTCGAGGTGGCCGGAGCGGCGAATCCACCGCATGACTCCTTCCAGCGAGATCGTCGAATTGACGAACATGCCTTTAGCCGGCGCATTGCCGCGAAGAGCGAGATCGTCGAGCGCCTTTTCGGCTTTTTCCGGTGCATAGCCGCAGGCAAGAATATTCTCCTCCTGAACGGCGACGCCCAGTTCCGCATGGGCCTCGCGGAACCCTCGTATGCGCTCGGATGTGTTGTGATCGCTGCCTCGCCCGCCAATGAAGAGGAGTGACTCCTTCCTTCCCAGCCTGCGCTCGCAATTGAGCAGAATGCGCCGGGTCAGTTCCCGGGCTCCCGCGAAGTTATCCGATATGACCGACGGGGCAAGCGCGCCGGGGAGGTCGAGATTCAGGCTGCGGACGCCTGCCGCCGCACACATCTCGGTGATCCGGTCGGGATCAGTCGCGCCGGTCGCGATAAGGCATTCGACCTGATAGGAAAGCAAAGTGCGCGCCGCCTCAACCTCGAGTTCGGGATCGCGGCGCGTGCAGGTGATGATCGGAAAAAGGCCGCGCGCACGTGCCATGTCTTCGAAGAGTTCGACGATGGAGCCGAAGTAGCGGTTGTCGTATTTCGGAACGATCATCCCGATGATGTGGGACTTCTCGCGCCTGAGCAGGCTCGCCTGCATGTTCAGAGCGTAACCCTGTTCCTCCGCGATCCGCATGATCTTTTCGGCAAGCTGACTGCTGATCCTGCGCTTCTTCCAATTGCCGTTGAGCACGGCGCTGACGGCGCTCGCGGATGTGCCGGCAAGCTCTGCCAGATCGTAGATTGTCGTTCTCTTCGTCTGCCTTACTTGAGTCAAATCGTCCTTCTCCGTTTCGGCGGTAACTTGACACCAATCGAGAGAAGTGGCAATTCTTGCTTCATCGATTGAGCAAGGCTGCTTTATCGATGAAGCAAGTTGGCTTTGCGCCGACGCAGGGAGGCAGTTTCAAGAAGGACGCGGAGAGGATGTCCTTTTGCAGGAGGCGCACTGATCGTCGTTTTTTCGGCGGCGAAAGGGGCGAGAAACGGAACTGACAGTGGTGACTTCCGGCAATGGCAATGCCTGTATTTTGATCACACAAAGGAGGAGAAAATGAATTATCGTAATTTACTTATGGCTTCGGCGACCATCGTCATGGGGTTTGCCGGCGTAGCCTCGGCTCAAGAGGCCGCTACGGTCGCTTTCCTGATGCCGGACCAGGCATCCACACGCTATGAGCAGCACGACTTCCCCGGCTTCAAGGCTGAGATGGAAAAGCTTTGCCCGAAGTGCACGGTGGTCTATCAGAATGCCAATGCCGACGCCTCGCTGCAGCAGCAGCAATTCAATTCGGTGATCGCTCAGGGTGCCAAGGTGATCGTTCTCGATCCGGTGGATTCCGCCGCTGCGGCCGGTCTGGTCGAGATCGCGCAGTCGCAGGACGTCAAGGTCATTGCCTATGACCGTCCGATCCCGGACAAGCCGGCAGACTATTACGTTTCCTTCGACAACGAAGGTATCGGCTATGCGATCGCGAAATCTCTGGTCGAGCACCTCAAGGCTGCCGGCGCTCCAGACGGCGCGGGCATCCTTGAAATCAACGGTTCGCCGACCGACGCGGCCGCGGGCCTGATCCGCGACGGCATCCATCGCGGCCTCAAGGAATCCGCCTACAAGACGCTCGCGGAATACGACACGCCGGAATGGGCGCCGCCGAAGGCGCAGGAGTGGGCCGCCGGCCAGATCACCCGCTTCGGCAAGGATATCAAGGGTGTGGTCGCCGCCAACGACGGTACGGCCGGCGGCGCGATTGCCGCATTCAAGGCAGCCGGTGTGAATCCGGTTCCGCCGGTAACGGGCAACGATGCAACGATCGCGGCGCTTCAGCTCGTCATCTCCGGCGACCAGTACAACACGATTTCGAAGCCCTCCGAGATCGTCGCCGCTGCCGCCGCCAACGTGGCGGTGCAGATGATCAAGGGCGAACAGCCTAAGGCCAAGACCACGCTCTACAACACGCCGTCGGAACTGTTCATCCCCGCCGTCGTTACGGCTGAGAACATCAAGGCCGAAATCTTCGACAAGAAGATCCAGACGCCCGAGCAGATTTGCACCGGCGAATACGCCGACGGCTGCAAGAAGCTCGGCATCACCAACTAAACTCGCCCATTGTGCTCCGGCCGTGTTCGTCGCGGCCGGATGCGCGAGCGGCAAGAAGGGCTACAGCCATGATTACGGACGTCAAGGGTATGCCGGAGAGAGGACAGACGATCCTCCGGCTCAGCAATGTTTCCAAACATTTCGGAGCGGTTTCGGCGCTGGCCGACATCGAACTAGAGGTGAAGGCTGGAGAGGTCGTGGCGCTGGTCGGCGATAACGGCGCCGGCAAATCGACGTTGATCAAAATACTTGCAGGCGTTCATCAGGCGTCCTCCGGAACGATCGAGTTCTGCGGCAGCAGCGTCACGCTGGATAGTCCGAGCAAGGCTTTGGAACTCGGCATCGCGACCGTGTTCCAGGACCTTGCGCTCTGCGAAAACCTCGATGTCGTCGCCAATCTCTTCCTTGGCCACGAGCTTTCTCCGTGGGGTCTCGATGAGGTGGCCATGGAAGTTCGCGCCTGGACGCTCCTCCGAGAGCTTGCTGCGCGCATTCCGTCCGTTCGTCAGCCCATCGCGTCTCTTTCGGGAGGACAGCGCCAGACGGTTGCGATCGCCCGCTCGCTGCTGCTCGACCCGAAGATCATCATGCTTGACGAGCCGACCGCAGCCCTCGGCGTCGCCCAGACTGCCGAAGTCCTCAACCTGATCGACCGCGTCCGCGAGCGGGGCCTCGGCGTCATCATCATCAGCCATAACATGGAGGACGTGCGCGCGGTGGCAGACCGCATCGTCGTGCTCAGGCTTGGCCGCAACAACGGCGTCTTTACGCCAGACGCATCCAATCACGACCTTGTCGCCGCAATCACCGGCGCAACCGAAAACGCCGTTTCCCGGCGGATCGAGCGCAAGGCCGGCACGATACATGAGACGAGCGGGAGACCGGTATGACCCAGAAGACGCCCGACACCCTCAGCAGGCCGGCCGCGGCTCTCGACCGCAGCGACGAACGCGTCAGGCACGACGACAATATTCTGGGAATGGCAAAGGCTTTCTTCGACCGCGTGCGGTCGGGCGATCTCGGCATGCTGCCGGTTGCCGTCGGCCTCATCGTCATCTCGACGGTCTTCTCGATTCTCAACCCCGTGTTCCTCGCGCCGAACAACCTCGTCAACCTCTTGTTCGATTGCGCCACCGTCGGGGTGATTTCGCTTGGCATCGTCTGCGTCTTGATGCTCGGCGAAATCGATCTCTCGGTCGGGTCGATGAGCGGCCTCTCCTCGGCAATTCTCGGCGTGCTTTGGGTGAATGCCGGTTGGCCAGCGGTCGCAGCGATATTGGTTGCGATCGTCGCGGGTCTCGTCGTCGGCTGCCTTTACGCGGTTCTCTATAACCGGCTCGGCATGCCGAGCTTCGTTTCGACGCTGGCGGGCTTGCTCGCGCTCCTCGGCATGCAGCTCTACATCCTTGGGCCCACGGGCAGCATCAATCTGCCCTACGCATCGTCGCTCGTCCGCTTCGGCCAGATCCTCGTCATGCCGGATTGGCTTTCCTATCTGCTGGCGCTCCTGCCGGGCATCGCGATCGTCGTGAACGGAATGAGAAACCGGCGGCAGCGTCAATCCGTCAATCTTTCTTCGCAACCGCTCGGCGCGCTCGCAATCAAGGCCATCGTGCTGACTGTGGCGCTGGAGTTCGCGGCCTACTACCTCAATCTCGGCCGCGGCGTGCCGTGGATGTTCGGCCTCTTCGTCGCGCTCGCCGTGATCCTGAACTATATGCTGACCCGCACGAAATGGGGACGCTCGATGTTGGCGGTCGGCGGCAATCGCGAGGCGGCACGCCGAGCGGGCATCAACGTGCGCCGCATCTATCTCAGCGCCTTCGTGCTCTGCTCGACACTCGCCACCATCGGCGGCATCCTTTCGGCTTCGCGACTTGCCTCGTCCAGCCAGCAGGCAGGCACGGGCGACGTGAACCTCAACGCCATCGCCGCGGCAGTCATCGGCGGCACAAGCCTCTTCGGCGGCCGTGGCAGCGCCTATTCCGCCCTGTTGGGCATCATCGTCATCCAGGCGATTTCCAACGGGCTCACTCTTCTCAATCTCAGCTCCTCCCTGCGCTACATGATCACCGGCGCGGTTCTGGCGATCGCCGTCATTGTCGATTCGCTCGCCCGTCGCTCACGTGTCAGCCATGGACGCGCCTGACCGCATTTCCAAGGAGTATTCGTCATGACTGACCTCATGAAAGGCAAGGTTGCCGCCATCACGGGCGCGGCATCGGGCATCGGATTGGAGTGCGCCCGCACACTTCATGCCGAAGGTGCAACCGTCGTGCTCGTTGATCGCGCCAGGGAGAAGCTCGAGGCTCTTTGCAACGAGATGGGCGCGGGCGCTCTCCCGCTGGTGGTCGATCTTCTCGATGGAAAGCAGGTTTCCGGCATGCTGCCTCGCATTCTTGAGGCGGCCGGCCGGCTCGATATCTTCCACGCCAATGCCGGCGCCTATATCGGCGGGCCGGTCGCGGAAGGTGACCCGGACGCCTGGGACCGCATGCTCAACCTCAACATCAATGCGGCGTTTCGCTCGGTCCATGCGGTGCTGCCGCATATGATCGCCCAGAAGTCGGGGGATATCCTTTTCACCAGCTCGGTTGCGGGCGTCGTGCCGGTCGTATGGGAGCCGATCTACACGGCTTCGAAATTCGCCGTGCAGGCTTTCGTCCACTCCACACGCCGTCAGGTCGCGCCACATGGCGTGCGCGTCGGCGCGGTGCTGCCGGGACCGGTCGTGACCGCCTTGCTTGACGACTGGCCGAAGGCGAAGCTGGACGAGGCGCTTGCCAACGGCAGCTTGATGCAGCCGAAGGAAGTGGCCGAAGCTGTTCTTTTCATGCTGTCGAGACCGCGCAACGTGACGATCCGCGACCTCGTGATCCTGCCGAACAGCGTCGACCTCTAAGTGTTGACAGTTCCGGTTGCCGGAACGCAATAGAACCCGAACCTTGCCGATTTAAAGCGAGAGACCATGAGCGACACATCCCACACGCCACCAGCGGGTGCCAAGCATGTCATCGGCGTCGATGTCGGCACCGGCAGCGCCCGCGCGGGCGTGTTCGACCTGACCGGGCGGATGCTTGCGTCCGCCAAGCGGGATATCACGCTGTTCCATGAACCAGGCGCCATAGTCGAGCAATCGAGCACCGAGATCTGGCAAGCCGTGTGCGGGGCCGTGCGTGAAGCCGTCGCCGCGGCCGGGGTCGATCCCGCTTCCGTCGCGGGTCTCGGCTTCGACGCCACATGTTCGCTCGTCGTGCTCGGGAAGGGCGGAAAGCCGCTTCCCGTCGGTCCTTCGGAAAATCCGGAACGAAACATCATCGTCTGGATGGACCACCGCGCCGTCCCACAGGCGGAGCGCATCAATGCGCTTGGCCACGACGTGCTGCGCTATGTCGGCGGTCGCATTTCGCCCGAGATGGAAACCCCCAAGCTTCTCTGGCTCAAGGAGAATCGTCCGCAGGTGTTCGATGCCGCATGGCAATTCCTCGACCTTGCGGACTTCCTGACCTGGCGGGCGACGGGGGACCTGTCGCGCTCGACCTGCACGGTCACCTGCAAATGGACCTATCTTGCTCATGAGAAGCGATGGGATGCCGATTACTTTCACCAGATCGGCCTTGGCACGCTGGCGGACGAAGGGTTCGCCCGCATCGGGCAGGCCATCGTCGAGCCCGGCTCAGCACTCGGCCAGGGGCTGACCGAGGCCGCTGCCAGCGAGCTTGGCCTCCACCCAGGAACGGCGGTTGCTGCCGGACTTATCGATGCTCATGCGGGCGGGATCGGAACCGTGGGCATCGGGGCAGGCCCGCAAGCCAATCTGGCCTATGTTTTCGGCACCTCGTCCTGCACGATGACGTCGACGGCAGAGCCGGCCTTCGTACCCGGTGTCTGGGGGCCCTACTATTCGGCAATGGTGCCGGGAATGTGGTTGAACGAGGGCGGCCAGAGCGCTGCCGGCGCTGCGATAGACCATCTTCTGTCCTTCCATCCGGCCGCCGCAGGGGCGAGGGAGCTTTCGAAGCGCGCCGGAGTTCCACTGCCGGTTCTGCTGGCAGACATGGCTGCGCAAAAGGCAGGCCGTCCTTCGGAAGCAGTCAAGCTCGTGACCGGCCTGCATGTTGTTCCCGAGTTCCTCGGCAATCGTGCGCCATTTGCAGATCCGCACGCCCGCGCGATCATCGCCGGTCTCGGGATGGAGAGGGATATCGACAGCCTGGTTCTCCTCTATGTCGCAGGGCTCTGCGGCATCGGCTACGGACTCAGGCAGATCGTCGATACGCAGGCTGATGCGGGCGTGACCATCGAGAATATCGTCATCAGCGGCGGCGCAGGCCAGCACGATTTCGTTCGCCAGCTGCTCGCCGACGCGAGCGGCAAGCCGGTCGTCGCAACCAAGGCTGAGGAACCCGTATTGCTGGGTGCCGCCATCCTGGCAGCGGTCGCTGGCAGGGTGTCTTCGGATGTACGCGACGCCATGACGAAATTGTCCGCCGCCGCGCAGGCATACCAACCGGCGGAAGGCCTGATCGCCGATCTTCATGCCAAGCGCTACAAGGGTTTCAAGGAGCTTCAAACCTTGACGCGAAACCTTCGGCAGTGCTGAGGCCGACGTATCCTCGTGAACCGGATGTCGATGCGAGCTCTACTCCAGTGCTCTCGATCGCGGATCGGTTTCGAGCGTCTGTCCGACATTGATCCACTTAGAAGCCTCGACCGACGAGCACAAAAAAGCCCGGCACTCTGGCCGGGCTCTAGGCACGTACAGGCATAACCGGCTTAGGCGCCGAGCGTTGCCTTTACCCTTTCCCGCGTATAGGGCAGGTCGTAGATGCGCTTGCCGGTCGCGTGCTTGAGGGCGTTGGCAATGGCTCCCCCCGTCGGTCCCTGGGCTGCTTCCGCAACGCCAAGATAGGGCTGGCCGGGATTGTCGACGATATGCACCTCGATGCTGTCCGGAACCGCGCTGAATCGCAGGATCGGATAGGCCGACCAGTCGGGGCTGGTGATGCGGGTGTTGTTGAAATGCACCGCCTCGTACAGCGTCCAGCTCATCGATTGCAGGATGCCGCCTTCCGTCTGGTTGATGATGGCGTTCGGGGCAACCGCCTCGCCGCAATCGACCGCCGAGACCACATGCGAGATGCGGATATTGCCGGTCTCGGCATCCACGTCCGCTTCCAGCGCAATGGCGAGATAGGCGGCGTGGTTCTTGTACTTGGCAAAGGCAAAGCCTCGGCCCTTGCCCGCCGGCAGCGGATCATTGCTCCAGCCGAACTTCTCAGCCGTTACCTCCATGACCTTCCGGGCCCGCGGATCCTTCATGTGCCGGAGGCGGAATTCGACGCGGTCGGCGCCGGCGGCTTCCGCCAACTCGTCCATGAAGCTCTCGATCGAGAAGACGTTGCAGTAGGCACCGAGGCCGCGAAGCGCGGAAACGCGGACCGGCATGTCTGGAACGAAATGCCAGTTCACGCGCTGGTTCGGGACGTCGTAAAGCGGGATGGCGTTGCGGTCTCCATTGCCGAGCGGCGAAATCTGCAGCTTGGCCGGATCCGGCGGAAAGTGCTTGGCCATCAGGCGGCCGGCGAGCATCGAGCCGGCGGAACCCGGACGCGTTCCGTGGTTGTTGCTCCACAGATCGTAATGCCAGTTGACGATGTTTCCCTTGTCATCGAGCGTCGCATTGGCGCGGGTCAGCATGCCGGGACCATAGGGCTCCCACAGATGCTCCTGATCGCGCATCCACTGCACGCGCACCGGACGGCCGGGAAGCGCGGTGGCGATGAGCGCCGCATCGGCTGCCGCATCGTCGGCGCCGTTATGGCCGTAGCAGCCTGATCCTTCCGTGTGGATGCAACGCACCTTTTCCGGCGGCATGCCGAGCATTTCGGCGATCGCCTTGCGGTCCGGGTAGACGCCCTGCGTATGCGTCCAGACGGTCAGTGCCTCGTCCTTGAACACGGCGACGGCGGCGGACGGACCGATCGAGGCGTGCATCTGGTAGGCGCGGGTGAACTGCGCAGACAGCGTCTTGACGCCCTCGGCCGTTTCCGCGCCGACCGAAGTGACGACGCCGACTTCGGTGACGTTGGCTTCGAGGAATGCCGGAAGCTGGTCTTGGTCCGGAAGCGCGGCCTGTTCCTGCCATTTTGCGATGGCAGTCATGGCGCGCATTGCCTTGACCGCCTGGAATTCCTGCTCGGCCACGACGGCGAGGAAATCGCCGTCGCGCACGATGGCGATCACGCCTGGCATCGTCTTGATCTTGGATTCGTCCAGATCGACGAGCTTGGCCGAATAGCTCGGCGGGCGCACCACGCGGGCATGGACCATGCCTTCGGGCCGCATGTCCTGCACATAGGCTTCGCCGCCGGTCACCTTGCCGGGAATGTCGACGCGGGCGAAGGGCTTGCCGATGGCACGATAGCTGTCCGGAGACTTGATCTTGGTGGTCGGGTCGGCATCGATATGCAGCATCTGCTCGGAGACGAGATCGCCGTAGGCGACGGAGGCGCCGTTGGGAGCGATCACCTTGCCGCCGTCGGCCTTGAGCTCTTCGGCCGGGACGCCGAGCTTGCCGCTCGCCTGGGCGATCAGGATCTGGCGGACCTGCGCGGCCGCATATCGGATGGCCGTGCCGCTATTCTGGATCGTCTGGCTGCCGGCCGTGTAGCCTTCATTGGGGGTGATCGCCGTATCGGCGGTGATCAGGTTGATCTGGGCCGGAGCCACTTCAAGCTCTTCGGCCGCGATCTGGCGCAGCGAGGTCTTGGTGCCCTGGCCGAGCTCGGCCTTGCCGGTATAGACCGTGATCGAGTTGTCGGCATCGATGCGGATCCAGGCATCCAGCGACGGCGTGTCGGCGAGGCTGCCCTGCAGCTTCGGGGCAACCGGCTTCGGGACATTGGCGACTTCGCCTTCCTGGGCGAAGGTTTCTGCCGGAATTGCAAAGGAGACGACGAGGGCGCCGGAACCGGCAAGGAAACCGCGGCGGGTGACGTCAAGGAAAGTGGGGGCGTTCATCTTCTTTCTCCTCAACCGGCGGAGGCGGGGGCGGCCGAGGCCGACTTCATCAGCTCGCGCGCATGCTGGACGGATTTCAGGATGCGCATATGCGTGCCGCAGCGACAGAGATTGGGCTCGAGCGCCGTGCGGATATCGGCATCGGTGGCGTCGGGGTTGGACTCCAGCAGTGCCTGCGCCCGCATCATCATGCCGGCGATGCAATAGCCGCATTGCGCCGACTGTTCCTCGATGAAGGCCTGCTGCATCGGGCCGGGATTGTCGATTGTGCCGAGGCCCTCGACCGTCTTGATCTGCCGACCCTCGAGCAACATGATCGGGGTGAGGCAGGAGAAGATCGCCTCGCCGTCGACCATGACCGTGCAGGCGCCGCACTGGCCCATGCCGCATCCGAACTTGGCTGCATTCAGCTTGAGATCGTTGCGCAGCACGTAGAGGAGCGGTGTGGAGGGATCGGCCTCGACCTCGTGAACCGCGCCATTAACGTTGAGCTTCATCATTGGTCTTGCGCTCCTATATTATCGGGGCCGCGCTCGATGCCGTCGGACGGCCGGACGCTGACCTGGAACTTTCCATTTCTGGTATCGGCTGCGCGGCTTGCCACATCCGTCCAGGCCGGCTTGCCGGCGAAATTGTCGCGCAGATAGGCAAGCAGATCGGCCAGTTGCTGGTCATTCATCGTTGCGGCAAAGCCGGGCATGATCGCGCTCTGGCGACCGCTTGCTGCCGGCAGGCCGAAGAGCACCGTATTGATCGCATTCTGCGCATCCGGCGCATTGATCGTGGTGCTCAGATGAAAGTTGATCCCGCCGAAGGGAAGGGGGCGGCTCCCGTCATGACAGGTGGCACAGGCCGCCTCGTAGATCGCCTGGCCGCGGCCGGTCGGCGTATCGGCTGCCGGTGCCGGCGCGCTGGCAAGCGCGAGGCTGTCGCTGACCTGTTTGCGGATCTCCTCACCCTTCTGCACCCGCTCGGGGGAGGGCGTGCCCATCAGCGAAGCAAGGTAGGTCGCGATCGCATGGACATCGGAATCGGGCAGCAGGCCGAGATTGCCCGTTACCTCGCCCATCGGGCCGTTGGTCACGCCGTGGTCCGGATGCCAGCCCTGGCGCAGATAGGCATAGAGGCTGTCCTGAGTCCACGCAACCGGGGCCGGCGAACTGGCGTCGAGCGCGAAGGCCGTCCAGCCCTCGGCCTGGCCACCGGCCAGATGCGCATCAGCCTTTTCGGCGCCGAGCGCGTTGCGCGGCGTATGGCAGGCGCCGCAATGGCCGAGACCGTTGACGAGATAGGCGCCGCGGTTCCACTCCGCGCTTTCTGACGCGACGTTCTCATAGGCGCCCTCGTTGAAGAACAGCGTCTTCCAGCCGGCGAGCACGAGACGGACATTCAGCGGGAACGGCAGCTCGTTTGCCGGCGGCGTCTGCTTGACCGGCGGTCGGGTCATCAGGAAGGCATAAAGCGCCTTGTTGTCCTCATCAGAAACCAGTGTGAAGTGGTCGAAGGGGAAGGCAGGATAGAGATGCTTGCCATCGCGGCTGACGCCCTCGCGCATGGCGCGGTTGAAGGCTGCCTCCGACCAGGTGCCAATGCCGGTTTCCGGATCCGGCGTGATATTGCTGGAATAGATGGTGCCGAAGGGCGTCGGCAGCGCAAAGCCGCCGGCGAAGGAGTGGCCTCCCGGCTGTGTATGACAGGCTGTACAGTTGCCGACCGCGGCCAGCATCGCGCCCTTGTGGACCAGCGCCTGATCGAAGGATGCGCGGTCCGGCGGCGTGATCGGCGCAATCGCGGATTTCCAGGCAATGGCAAAGAAACCCGCGCAGGCGACGATCACAACGCCCAACAGGCCAACTAGGATATGCTTCAATTTCACTTAGTTCTCCTCGGCTTTCCCCTGGTGGCAGAAAGCGCAGGCGACAGGGCAAAAGCCCGTATGCTCGACGATAAGATGATGAAAATATTCATGATATTTATCTTGAAAAAAGATATACATCGCGCTTTGTGTCCGTCAATTCACATCGTTTGTGATCGCGCAGCAAAATGAATCTGGGAGCCAGCGTAAAATCATCTGGCGTGGCTCTGACATCGGCGATGGATGACGCTTGCTCGCCGGGAGAGAGCTCTTCTTTCTTCGCGCTGACGGCAGTACGCGACAGCAAATGCCGTCATAAACCTGGCGTAAATGCTAGCTCTATTGCTCCAGCGGTCTCGATCACGGGTCCCTTTCGAGCGCCTAATCACCCGAACGTTTCGAACAGCGATAACCAGTAGTCGTATGATCTCGAACGACAGCATCGCATGGCAGAAGCCTATGGCCCTCATCGAGCTCCCTGGCGTGATGGGCTCCCCATTCGATAAGGGAATCCAAGATGGGCTGCAGGCTTTCGCCGAGCGGCGTGAGCAGGTACTCGATCCCCTGAGAATCCCCCGCGCGCGGCTGTCGGCTCACCATTCCATGTTCCTCAAGCGCTCGCAGTTGCTCGATCAGCACCTTCTGCGTGATGCCCGCAATGCGCGTCTCCAGCTCGCAGGTGCGTTGCGGGCCATCCAGCAGCGCATAGAGGATAACCGCCTTCCAGCGCCCTGAGATGACACCCAGCGCACGCTCGACCGGCAAGCCCGGCAGTCTCTTGATGATGTTCATTTGCCACCACTGACCAAAGGGTGTGTAGATTGGGATAGCTGCCAATAGGTAAGCCTTCGATCAGCAACAACCGAAGGAGTATCTATGGTGGACCTGTTCGAATCTCAATGGCTCGCCAGCACCGTTCAACTGAAGAACCGGATTGTCATGGCGCCCATGACACGCACGCGGACGTCCGAGGGCGACGTTCCCAATGAATTGATGGCTACTTACTATGGGCAACGTGCCACTGCCGGACTGATCGTCTCCGAGGCGGTCGACGTTCACCCGTCTAGTAACGGTTACGCCATGACACCGGGTATCTACACGGACGCCCAACTGCAGGGCTGGCGTCTGGTGACTGATGAAGTCCACCGCAAAGGCGGCACGATATTCTCTCAGATATGGCATGTCGGGCGAATGGCCCATCCGTTGGGAATGCCGAATGGTGAGGCCCCCTGGGGTGTGACCGAGCAGCGTGCCGAAAATTCGGATGTCTTTGCGCACGGCCCGGATGGCAAGCTGGGCTATATGCGCGCAGGTATGCCAAGAGCTCTCACGGCGGATGAAGTATCGGCTTTGGTCGGAACGTTTGCCCAAGCCTTCGCCAACGCGCGGAAGGCCGGTTTTGATGGGGTCGAAATCCACGCGGCCAACGGCTATTTGTTCGAGCAGTTCATGAATTCGGTCCTCAATACGCGCACCGATCGCTACGGAGGCGGTAGCGTCGAAGATCGCACGCGCTTCCTGATGGAAGTCGTCGACGCGGCGGTGCATGAATTGGGTCCGGGGCGCGTGGGCGTTCGCCTGGCTCCTTATGGCACGTTCAACGATATCCCGGCGGACCCTCTTACGGAGGAGACATTGCTGTATGTTTCCGAGCAATTGGGTCGCCGCGGTGTCGGATATATGCATCTGGTCTATGAGCTGATGCCCGCGGGAAACATGGAGAGTGCCGAGTTCGAGAAACACCATGTCGACCATGCTGTGCTTGCCAAGGTTCGGGCGGCGTTTCCTGGCGCAATCATCTGGGCCGGCGGCTTCACCAGCCGCGAGAGCGCTCAGGAAGCGCTGGACACCGGTTTGGTGGACCTGATCGCCTTCGGCAGGCCATTCATCGGAAACCCGGACCTTGCTGAGCGTCTGAAGCACGGCTGGCCGTTGGCCGAAGCGGATCGTTCGACCTATTACACCCGACGCGGCGAAGTGGGTTTTACGGACTTCCCTGCCTATTCGACCGGTGGCGCTGCACGCCGCGCAGTCTGACCGCGGCGGGTCGGTTAGGCGGTCAGAGCAAGCCTGCGTTGAAAAATAGAAAAGGGTGGCAAAGCGACCCTTCTCAAAAATCCAGCGGCAAACCAAGCGATAGCAAGGAGGGAGCAGGGTCGGCATGACGCAAACGACCAGCCCTCATCCTGAGGCGCGCAGGCGAAGCCGGAGCCTCGAAGGACGAGGGCGGGTTGCTGCCTGAATACCCGTCATGGTAGCGATTCTAAATCGTTGGGGGCTGGCCATGGAAGTAACCGTCTACATTCTTCGATGCCGCGATGGCTCCTATTATACGGGGCTGACCAAGCAGAACATCGAAGCGCGCGTCTGGGAACACAATGCCGGCATCTACGACGGCTACACAGCCAAACGTCTCCCGGTCGAGCTGGTTTTTACCGAGACCTACGACCGCATCATTGACGCCATCGCGCGCGAACGGCAGGTCAAAGGCTGGTCCCGGCGGAAGAAGGAAGCGCTGATTGCGCTGGATTACGAGGCGCTGCCGGGCTTGTCGAAGCGGGGACCGGTTTCGGCGAAGTAAGGAGGGGTGCTGGCCAGCCTCTGATCCTTCGAGGCTGCGCCCTTCGGGCTTCGCACCTCAGGATGAGGCTGGATTGGGCGCGCGGAGAGCAGAGACGCTGCAAGCGTAGATTAGCCAGACGTCACAGCGGCGCCGGCATTTGAATTTCCAGCAAGGCGCAGACGATCAGCCCTCATCCTGAGGTGCGCAGGCGCAGCCGGAGCCTCGAAGGACGAGGGCGGGTGATGTGGGCACCC
>NZ_JBNDHT010000089.1:0-27784 GCF_056755115.1 Rhizobium sp. SVR5-2C
ACTATCAGTACCGCTACGTGCGCATCAATGACCGTCCGGTTCTGGTCGATCCGGGCACCCGGCGTATTGTCTATGTCTATGATTGAGACAGAGGGTTGGCCTGAAACGAAACAAAAAAGGCGGCTCGCATGCCGCCTTTTGCCATTTCTGTGGAAAACTTATTCGGCAGCGCTCGCAGCCGCCGGGTACACTTCCTTCATGTAGTCGTTCATCAATGTCTCTGTGATGGTCGAAGGCGTGAATTTATGGGGCCCGATTTCTGATACCGGTGTGACTTCCGCGGCAGACCCCGTCAGGAAGCATTCGGTGAAGTTCGAGAGCTCTTCCGGCTGTATCGCCCGCTCGATGACCTGGTAACCGCGGCGCTTGGCGAGTTCGATCACCGTCTGGCGCGTGATGCCGTTGAGGAAGCAATCCGGCGTAGGCGTATGAACGACACCATCCTTGACGAAGAAGATGTTGGCACCCGTCGCTTCGGCGACCTGACCGCGATAGTCGAGCATCATCGCATCCGCGTAGCCCTTGGCCTCGGCGGCGTGTTTCGAGATGGTGCAGATCATGTAGAGACCCGCCGCCTTCGATGCAGCTGGCGCTGTCCTCGGGTCAGGGCGGCGGTATTCCGCGATGTCGAGGCGGATGCCCTTGAGCTTTTCCGCCGGATTGAAATAGCTGCCCCACTGCCAGATCGCTATCGCGACATTGATGCGGGTCGCTTGAGCCGAAACGCCCATCATTTCACTGCCGCGCCATGCAATCGGCCGCACATAAGCCTCGGAAAAACCCTGGCGCTTCAGCAGTTCGATCGTTGCCGCATCGAGTTCCTCGACCGAATAAGGCACCTTGAAGCCGAGGATTCCAGCGGACTTGTGAAGGCGCTGATTATGCTCGGTCAGCTTGAAGACGCGGCCGCCATAGGCGCGCTCACCTTCGAAGACCGCGCTGGCATAATGCAGACCGTGGGTCAGCACATGGATCTTCGCGTCTTTCCACGGCACGAACTCGCCGTTGAACCAGATTTCGCCCTCCAGCTGATCGAAAGGAACTGAAGCCATTGTCTTATCCTCCGGCGCTCGCACGCCATGCCTGTTGATTGTTGTCCCCAATACGTTTTATCCACAGACGCAGTGGGGATAATATACGTTGTAGGGGAGAAAAGACGGGCTCGAAACGATTGTTCCGTTCCGTCTCCAAAGTCCGCGAAAGCTACCAGCGGCGAAAATTTATGTCAACAAAGCTGCCATATCTTTGCAAAAGCTTCCAGGACGGCGCCCGGCGAGAAAGGAAATAACGTGGCGGTAAGACAAACCAGCTCGAGAGCAGGCAAAATTGAACCTTTAGCCGAACCGATGAAAAACACCGGCATCATCGACTTCGAAATCATCGAGCTTTTCTTTTTCGCCTATCGCGATTTCGTCTCCGATCCGGATGCAATCCTCGCAAAGAGCGGCTTTGGCCGTGCCCATCACAGGGTGGTGCATTTCGTTAACCGTGAGCCGGGCATGACCGTTGCCGATCTTTTGGATACGTTGAAGATTACCAAGCAGAGTCTCGCAAGAGTGCTCAAACAACTAATCGATTCGGGGTATATTCGTCAGGTGGCGGGGCCAGAAGACCGGCGCCAACGCAAGCTCTATCCGACAAAGACAGGGCGCGAACTGGCGCTCGCTCTGGCGGAGCCGCAATCGCGCCGTATTGAGAGGGCATTCGACGGTGCCTCTCCCGAAGCGCGCGAGGGCGTAAGGGCATTCCTGAGGGGTATGCGCGATAGAAATGCGGGAAAAGGGGATTGAATGGCGGGAAAAGCAATCATTTCGGATGATGCGGCGCATCTGCTTGTGGTCGACGACGACACCCGCATCCGCGCCCTTTTGAATCGCTACCTGACGGAGAACGGTTTTAGGGTGACAGTGGCTGCGGACGGCGCGGAGGCGCAGCGCAAGCTGGCAGGGCTCGACTTCGATCTCATCATCATGGACGTGATGATGCCCGGCGAGTCCGGCATCGAGGTGACGCGCGGCCTTCGCTCCATCAAGAACGTCCCGATCATCATGCTGACGGCGCTGGCTGAATCCGATAACCGGATTGCCGGTCTTGAAGCAGGCGCCGACGATTATCTCTCCAAGCCTTTCGATCCGCGCGAACTGGTGCTGCGCGTCAACAATATCCTGCGCCGGAATGCTTCGGACGCGCCGAAGATCGAGCAGGTCATGTTCGGACCCTACACGTTCTCGCTCACCCGCAGGGAACTGAAGAAGGCAACGGAGGTGATCCGGCTTACGGATCGTGAGCAGGAAATCATGCTGCTCTTTGCCAAGCGCGCCGGCGACACCATCCCGCGACACGAACTCATAGGGGGCGACGTCGAAGTCGGCGAGCGCACCATCGACGTGCAGATCAATCGACTGCGGCGCAAGATCGAGGACGACCCTGCAAATCCTGTCTGGCTTCAGACAGTTCGTGGTATAGGATATAGATTGAGTATCGATTGATAGCCGCAATGTCAGGATCACGACTGTAATGGTGACTTTCGATTCACTGCGCCGCGAAGACCGTTGGCCAGTCTCCGGATGGAAGTCGTTCGCTCGTTGGCTGCGCCGCCGCGTACTGCCTACTGGCATCTACACCCGCTCGCTGCTGATCATCATCATACCCATGGTGCTGCTGCAATCGGTCGTGGCCGCGGTATTCATGGAACGTCACTGGCAAATGGTGACGCAGCGGCTGTCGAGCGCCGTCACGCGCGACATCGCAGCCATCATACAGATCATCGAAACTTATCCGCAGGACGCGGATTACAGCCAAATCACGCGCATCGCCGATAACGAGTTGAACTTGCAGATCTCGATCGAGCCCGACGGAGATCTGCCGCCGCCGCGGCAAAAGCCGTTTTTCTCGATCCTCGACGGTATTCTGAGCGATGAAATCAGCGACCAGATCAAGCGGCCCTTCTGGATCGATACGGTGGGGGACTCGAGCCTCGTTGAAATCCGGATAAAGCTGGACAACAAGATTCTGCGCGTACTGACCAAACGCAATCAGACCTATGCATCCAATACTCATATTTTCATCGTCTGGATGGTCGGCGCATCGCTCGTGCTCATTGGCGTATCGATCCTCTTCCTGCGCGGTCAGATCCGCCCGATCCAGATGCTAGCGCGTGCCGCCGAAAGCTTCGGCAAAGGGCAGAAACTCGACGATTTTCATCCACGCGGCGCCGATGAGGTCAGGCGTGCGGGGCTCGCCTTTATTTTGATGCGCGAGCGGATCGAGCGGCAGATCGAACAGCGAACCGCGATGTTGACCGGCGTCAGCCACGACCTGCGAACGGTCCTCACGCGCTTCAAGCTGCAACTGGCCCTCGCCGGCAGCAATCCGGAACTCCAGGGCCTGAGCGACGACGTCAACGACATGCAGTCAATGCTCGAAGCCTACATGGCCTTCGCGCGCAGCGAAATCGAAGAGGACGTCGGAGAGCTGAGGCTCACCGAACTGCTGGGAAAAATCGAGGCGGACTTCGCATTGCATGAAAAGAAGTTCAGTTATTCGATCGAAGGCGACGACGAAATTCTGGTCCGGCCGAACGCTTTCACACGACTGGTCACCAATCTCGCATCCAATGCCCGCCGGTACGCGAATACACTCAGGATCGAGGCGAAGCATAGTGCCAAATGGCTGACTCTGAACTTTGACGACGACGGCCCGGGGATTCCCGAGAAGAACCGCGAAGATGTCTTTAAGCCCTTCTTCCGCCTGGACGAGGCACGGAATCTGGATGATTCAGGCACCGGCCTCGGCCTTGCAATCGCGCGCGATATCGCCCGCAGCCACGGCGGCAACGTCATACTCGGCGATAGCCCGTTCGGTGGTCTCCGGGCAACCATCCGTCTACCAGCGTGAGGTCCGAATGGCGATCGACCTTGCCTCGATGACCTGGCTCAATCCTCCGCCCTCCGCCGAGCTTCGCGACGGCGCACTGCACGTGCGATCCGGCGACAGGACCGATTTCTGGCAGGGGACCTACTACGGCTTCCACCGCGACGACGGCCATTTTCTGTACCGGCGGCGCAAAGGCGATTTTACTGCGGAAGTGACATTCTCAGGCGCCTACCGGGAGCTCTACGATCAGGCAGGGCTAATGATCCGTGCGGATTCCACACGCTGGATGAAATGCGGGATCGAATATACGGACGGCGCAAAGCACTTCAGCACGGTCGTCACCAATGGCAACTCCGATTGGTCGGCCTTTCGCATCGAGCAAGAATTCGAGCGGCTCTCGCTTCGCGCGACGCGCAACAAGGACGCCCTCTTCATTCAATATCGGACCGACCAGGTGAGCGAATGGCGCATGGCGCGTCTCGCCTGGTTCGATCCATCTATCGAGGAGGTCATGGTCGGCCCGGCATTCTGCTCACCGCAACGCGCGGGCTTTGAAGCCGTTTTCCATGAGTTCACGCTGACCGATCCGGTCTCGCGCGACATTCACTGATCACATCAGCTCGTCACATATTTATGGATGAGCGAGTTGATGAGCGTCTGGTAGGGAATCCCTTCCTGCATCGCACGGGATTTGAGGCGAGCGAGATCGGAGCGGGAAATACGTAACGAGATTTTCTCGCGCTCGTCGTTCATCGTCGCCCGTGCCATCGCTTCGATTTCCTTCCGCCGCTGGGGTGTCAGAAGGTTTTCAGGTTTTTCGGTCAACGATTCGAGGCTTTCGATGAGATCGGCCTCTTCCTCGTCCAGTGGCTCAACATTCTTATGTTTCATCGGCGTCGTCCGTCAGATACATGCGCGTCAAAGTTCGGCTCGGATAAACTGTCTTTAAGAAGATAGTATCGTCATCGTGCCGAACATAGGGAACAGCGTAGACATATCCCTCGTTCAAGACGACCAAAATGCGTTGATTGGGATATTTAACGCTGTTTGGGTGTCTGATATCCGCCAGCAGGCCGCCATTTTCGATAGCCGCTACGATATCTTCAAAACATATATTCCTGCTGGAATCAGCCTTGAGCTGATTATTCTTCTCAACGCTCCAGACAGCTTTCAGCATAACCATATTGTATGGACAGAGTATGGCATGTCAATTGAGGCAACCCACTGATCACATCAGCTTCCTGCCGTTCGGCACCGGCTTATCCGCTGCAGCAAGAACGATTGCATCCGCCTCGTCCTCAAAGCCCAGCGTTAGGACTTCCGAACGGAATGGCCCGATCTGACGTGGAGGAAAATTCACGACGCCGAGAACCTGGCGGCCGACGAGGCTCTCAACAGCATAATGCACGGTGATCTGCGCCGAGGATTTCTTGACGCCGATCTCCGGCCCGAAATCGATCAGCAGCTTGATTGCCGGTTTGCGCGCCTCCGGAAAGGCGCTGGCCTCGATAATGGTGCCGACGCGAATATCCACGCGCTCGAAATCGGCAAAGGTGATTTCTTCAGCCATAGCGACGTCTCAGCCCGCGAGCTCTTCAGCCCGCTTGCGGGCTGCGGCGATCGCCTTGTCGAACAGCGGCTGCATGCCCTCCTCCGCCATCAGGATGGAAAGGGCCGCGGCAGTCGTGCCGCCGGGCGACGTGACATTCTGGCGAAGTCTCGAAGCCTCATCGGGGGACTGGTGCAGAAGTTCACCAGCCCCCGCGACAGTTTCCCGTGCAAGGCGCATGGCGAGGTCCGCCGGCAGGCCAAGTTTACGGCCCGCTTCTGCCATACACTCGACGAGATAGAACACATAGGCCGGACCGCTACCGGACAATGCCGTCACGGCATCGATATCCGACTCGGCCTGAACCCACTCAACAGGACCCGATACGCTGAGAAGAGAATGGACGCGCTCACGTTGCTCGGCGCTGACGCGCGGATTGGCGAAGGCGCCGGTTATGCCGCGGCCGACCATGGCCGGCGTATTCGGCATGGCGCGAACCATGGCGGCGTTGCCGAGATGCTTTTCCAGGAAAGACAGCGTCTTGCCCGCAGCCACCGAAACGATGACCGTACCGGGGCCGACGGCGCTCTTCACCGGCGGCAGGACCGTTTCCATGACCTGCGGCTTGACCGCAAGGAAGATGACACCGGCCTTGAGATCGGCTGGAGCCGCTTCGACATGTTTCGCGCCTGCGTCGCTGATCGTCTTCTTCATCGCTGGAGACGGACCAGGATCGACGACGACAACGGAGGAGCCCGGAACACCGCTCTTCAGCCAGCCGGAGAGCATCGCGCCCCCCATATTGCCGGCGCCGACGAGAACGACTGTATCCGAAGAAGATGCTGACATTTTATGCTTCACCGGCCGTTTCGAAAAGGACCGCTTCCATGGCCTTGGCGGCATCCAAGCCGGACCAGATGACAAACTGAAACGCCTGATAGTAGGCCTCGCAGGTATCGAGCGCGCTCGAAAGCAAGACTTCCACCTGACGGTTCGTGGGTTCAGCGCCGCCTGCCAGGAGCAGCGACTGCCGGAAGATTATCACATCTTCCTGCCGCCACAGATCAAAATGTCCCATCAGGACCTGGCCGTTGATCGCCGCCAGAAGCTTGGTGACTTCGTTGACGCGTGCTTCGGGAACCTTGATGTCGAAAGCGCAACCGAGATGCAGCGCTTCGAATTCCTCCATCCAGGAGAAGGAAACGTGGTAGTCGGTCCACTTTCCCTCGACCGTCATAGCGATCTCGTCCTCGCCCGACCGCTCAAACGACCAGTCATTGTTGGAGGCGACGTACTCGATCATGTCGACCGGGTTCGACTGACGTTCGATTTCCAATTCCATAAGGCTCATGCAGCACCTTCTTGACCGGACGAATGCGACTGAACTTGGATTCACCAAAGCAAAGATACGCAAATACCGGAACCACCACTCGGATGATCGTTGAACCGCTGCCAGACCTCACGCAGTGAACCTGCCCGGAGCTTACCAATGTCCGTTTCGAATCATCATTTAAAATCAGTGTATAATGCACCCGCTGAGGTACCAGCCCCCGAGCGCCGATTTTCGGAAAGGCACTGTGGAAAGCTGTTCGGAATTTGATTCAGAAGGAGGTTATAAACGACTCTGCGAATTGGGTTTTTTGGCAGTGTCCACAGGTGGAAAACATCACCTGATTATTTTATCGAAGGAGCGGCGTGCCGCTGATGCGCCACACCGCACTTGTGCCGGAACGGGAACTATTTGGCCTTTGCAGCAAGCTGTGCTTCGAGCGCGGCAACGCGGGCTTGAAGTGCTTCGGCTTCGTCGCGGGCCTTGATCGCCATTTCGCGGACGGCTTCAAATTCCTCGCGCTTGACCACATCCATGCCGTTCAACCAGCGCTCTGCCTGCGCGTTGAAGGCCGTCTCGATCTCCTTGCGCACACCCTGGGCGGCGCCTGCTGCGTCCGTCATCAGCTTGGCGAATTCGTCCATGATGCGATTTGTGCCGGTCGTCATGGTAGTTTCTCTCCTTCGCATGACATGATTTCTTGGCCCTCAGGCTCATGAGAATGAGGTAGGGCTTCAACGCTTGGCTTGCAAGCGCTTTGCTCTGGATAAGCAGCCCCCAGCCATTCGGCTGCCTCACAATCGACTTGACCGCCTCGTAACGCAAAGCCATGTTCCGCGCACATCAACGGGTGGGAAAGCTTTGCCGACAGCAGCCAATCTTCTTGCGATCATGCCGTTTCCGAATATTGATCCGATCGCCTTTTCGATCGGTCCGCTGGCGATTCATTGGTATGGCCTCGCCTATGTCACGGGCATCATGCTCGGATGGCTCTATGCGCGCCGGATCGCCGCCAACGATGCGCTCTGGCCGGAAAACACCTCGCCGATGACCAAGGCTCAGCTCGATGACTTCATCGTCTGGGCAGCCCTCGGCATCGTGCTCGGCGGCCGCATCGGCTATATCCTGTTCTACGATCTGCCCTTCGTCATCGAGGATCCGATCCGCGCGATCGAGATCTGGAACGGCGGCATGTCCTTCCACGGCGGCATCATCGGTACGACAATCGCCATGATCCTGTTTGCGCGCAAGAACGGCATTCCTTTGTGGAGCCTTTTCGACATCGTCGCCGCAGTGGTGCCGATCGGCCTGTTCTTCGGCCGCATTGCAAACTTCGTCAACGGCGAGCTCTGGGGGCGGCTCACGGACGTGCCCTGGGCGGTCGTTTTCCCCACCGGCGGACCTTTTGCACGCCACCCTAGCCAGCTCTATGAAGCGGGCCTCGAAGGCATCGTGCTTCTCCTCCTGCTTGCCCTTCTCGTCTTTGGCTTCCGTGCGCTGAAATCGCCGGGCTTCGTTACGGGTGTGTTCGTATGTGGCTATGCGCTGTCACGCATCTTCGTTGAGTTCTTCCGCGAGCCGGATGCGCAGCTTGGCTATCTGCTCGGCACGAACTGGCTGACCATGGGCATGGTACTCTCCTCGCCGATGATCCTGCTCGGAATCTGGGCGATGGCCCGGTCCCGCAGCCAGACAGCGCCCCAGCATTGAGCTGTCAGGACGGTACGACCATGACGACCGCACTCGGAGAAAAGATAAAGGCGATCATTCAGGCGAACGGGCCGATCAGCGTTACGGACTATTTCTCGCTCTGCCTGGCCGATCCGGAATACGGCTATTACCGGACCCGCGAACCCTTTGGCCGATCCGGCGATTTCGTCACAGCGCCCGAAGTCAGCCAGCTCTTCGGCGAGATGGTCGGTGTTTTCATCGTGCACGCCTGGCAGCGGCACGGCACGCCGGCAGGCGTACGCCTGGTTGAAATCGGACCGGGCCGCGGAACTATGATGGCGGACATGCTGCGCGTCATCGCACGCCTCGCCCCGCCCCTCTTCGAGAACATGACCGTTCATCTCGTCGAAACGAGCGAGCGGCTGCGCGACATCCAGAGCCAGACGCTTGATGCCCATGAAGGCAAGATCAGCTGGCATTCGGACTTCGAGGAGGTGCCGCCGGGCTTCACGCTGCTGGCGGCGAACGAGTTGTTCGACGCCATTCCGATTCGCCAATTCGTGAAGACGCCGAACGGATTTCGGGAGCGCATGGTCGGCCTCGATGCCGATGGCGAACTGGCATTCGCTGCCGGTGTTGCCGGCATCGACCCGGTGCTGCTGCCAGACCCGCATCAAACAGTTCTCAACGGCACGCTCTTCGAGATTTCGCCTGCCCGCCAGGCCGTCATGATCACGATCTGCGATCGCCTGAAGGCTTTCGGCGGCACGGCGCTCGCGATCGATTACGGCCATCTCGTCACCGGCTTCGGCGACACGCTGCAGGCGGTGCGCATGCACGAATTCGATCCGCCTCTCGCCCATCCCGGGGAAGCGGATCTGACGAGCCATGTGGATTTCGCAGATCTTGCGAAAACCGCCGCTGCCGCCGGCCTCCATCTCAATGGCGCGCTGCACCAGGGCGATTTCCTGACAGGGCTCGGCATTGTCGAGCGGGCCGCGGCTCTCGGGCGGAACCGCGAACCGCGCACGCAAGAGATCATCCAGAGCGCGGTGGACCGCCTGGCCGGCGCCGGCGAAGGCCGGATGGGCGAGCTTTTCAAGGCGATGGCCGTATCCTATCCCGCCGTCGATCTGATGCCGTTCCGTCCGGTGGATTGACAGAGCGCGCCGCCCTGCGCCAACATCCGGCGCAATCAACAATGCTTCGCCGGGCGATCCGGCGGACAATGACCCCATTCGAAACACCCCGGAATCGCTGATGCAAAATGCGGCCTCTCCCGCACCGATCGAAAGCGCGCTGCTGAAGCAGGCAGCGGGCGACGCAATCCTTCATGGCTATTTCACCCGCGAGGGCGGCCTCTCCGATGGTCTTTACCGCGGCCTGAACGTCGGCCTTGGCTCGAACGACGATCGCGAAAAGGTGATGGAAAACCGCCGACGCGTCGCCGCCTGGTTCGGCCAGCCGCTGGAAAAGCTCGCCACCGTGCACCAGATCCACTCGCCGGATGCCGTCATCGTCGACGGCAGCTACAACGGTGCCCGCCCGGAAGCCGATGCGCTGGTGACGGCGACGCCCGGTCTTGTGCTCGGAGTGCTCGCCGCAGATTGCGGCCCGATCCTGTTCGCCGACCCGGAAAGCCGGGTGATCGGTGCCGCCCACGCCGGATGGAAGGGCGCGCTGACGGGCGTTCTGGAGAACACAATCGCGGCAATGGAAAACCTTGGAGCGAAGCGCGAAACCATCGTTGCCTGCCTCGGCCCCTCGATCAGCCAGGCGAGCTATGAGGTCGGCCCGGAATTTGTCGACCGCTTCGTCACACACGATTTGTCTTACGAGCGGTATTTTATTCCGTCGGAGAAACCCGGCCATTCAATGTTCGACCTTCAGGCGCTGACAGTCGACCGGCTGCGCAAAGCCGGCGTCCGCGCCGAAAGCCTCGGAATTTGCACTTATCCGGACAGCGAGCGCTTTTTCTCTTACCGGCGTACAACACATAATAAAGAGCCGGATTACGGCCGCCAGATTTCAGCGATCAGCATTAGGGAGATTTGACCGAATGGCACTGCATTTCGAAAGGACCGAATTCGCAAGCCGCCTCGCCCGCCTGACTGACCAGATGCGCGCCGAAAAACTCGACGCCGTCCTGCTGTTTGCCCAGGAAAGCATGTACTGGCTGACGGGCTACGACACGTTCGGCTATTGTTTCTTTCAGACGCTGATCGTCAAGGCCGACGGCACGATGTCGCTGCTCACCCGCTCGGCGGATCTCCGGCAGGCCAAGCACACCTCGATCATCGACGACATCCATGTCTGGGTCGACCGCGTCAATGCCGACCCGACGCTCGACCTCAGGAACCTGCTCGCCGACATGGACCTGCTCGGCGCCCGCATCGGCGTCGAATACGATACCCATGGCATGACGGGTCGCATCGCACGCCTGCTCGATGCCCAGCTTTCAACCTTCGGTCAGATCGTCGATGCTTCCTACCTCGTCAGCCGCCTGCGCCTGGTGAAAAGCCCCACCGAAGTAGTCTATGTGGAGCGTGCCGCGGCACTTGCCGATGACGCATTGGACGCTGCGATACGGCTGACCAAGCCCGGTGCCGACGAAGCTGATATCCTTGCCGCCATGCAAGGCGCGGTCTTTTCCGGTGGCGGCGATTACCCCGCCAACGAATTCATCATCGGCTCCGGCGTCGACGCGCTGCTTTGCCGCTACAAGGCCGGCCGCCGCAAGCTCGATGCAAACGACCAGCTCACGCTGGAATGGGCGGGCACCTACGCCCACTACCATGTCGCCATGATGCGCACGATCGTGATCGGCGAGCCGACACACCGCCACCGCGAACTCTACAATGCCTGCCTCGAAACCATCCAGGCGATCGAGACGGTACTGAAGCCCGGCCATACCTTCGGCGATGTCTTCGACATGCATGCGAAGATCATGGACGAGCGGGGCCTTGCCCGGCATCGCCTGAACGCCTGCGGCTATTCGCTCGGCGCCCGCTTCTCGCCATCGTGGATGGAGCACCAGATGTTCCATGTCGGCAATCCGCAGGAAATCGAACCAAACATGTCGCTCTTCGTGCACATGATCATCGCCGATTCCGATACCGGAACGGCCATGACGCTTGGCCAGACTTACCTGACGACACCGGCTGCGCCGCGTGCCCTTTCCCGCCATTCACTCGACTTCATCGGCGCGTAACGGACAATCACCGGCAAGAATCCGGAATTGACAGTCGGCGGTCCCCGCCTTCATAAATCGGGCGGGGCTGATGCGAATGAGGGAAGGACGACGACAGCAATGAGGGACGCTCACACTGCGCCGATGCTCCTTGCCTGCATGGCCCTGCTTTCCGCTTGCAATACCACCGATGCCCTGACGCCGCAGGTCGATATCGGTGACTCCTCGCTTGGCCGCCGCTCCTCGCCGGTAACCCAGGACGAGGTCGAACGCATGGCGGGGTCCGAGCCGAAGCAGGCCTTTGCCGAAGAATCGCGGCAGCCAGCCTATCACTCCGGCTACAATCAAACGTACAGAGCGGGCTCCGGCGCACCTCCAACAACGATGCAGGAACAGGCCGACGCTCTTGCCCAACGCGGGGCGTCACCCTCGGCCTCGGCGCCGATCGAATCCGAGGCACTTGCCGAGCCGGTTTCAAATGCACAGGCCGAAGAGGAGGACATGGGCGACCTCGCCCCTGCCCGCCAGCCGCAGCAGGTCGCCTCCATCGACCGCACTGCATCGTCTTCGATCCGCGGCAACACCGTTCGCTTCCTGCCGATTATCGGCGCTCCTGTTCAGGCGGTGACGCCGCTTTCCCGCCAGCTCGGCGCTGAGGCGCGATCGCACGGCCTCTCCATCAGGAGTTCGAACGACACGAGCAGTGACTACATCCTCAAGGGCTATCTTTCGGCCTTCGCCGACGAAGGCAACGTGACGGTCGTTTACGTGTGGGATATTCTCGATGGCAGCGGCGCCCGCCTGCACCGTATCCAGGGACAGGAAAAGGTGCCCTCCGCGACACAAGATCCTTGGGCCGGCGTTCCCGCTTCCGTCATGCAGCAGATCGGCACGAAGACAATCGCGGAATTCAATTCCTGGCGGCAGACGAGCGGCGGTTAGCAACAGGCTTTTTACAAATATCAAGGCCTGTGACGCCTTTGCCCTTGCATTCACAAGCAAGCTGGCTAAAAAGCGCGGCTATCAGCGGACAACAGGCGGGCCAAAATGAAGGTTTTCGCAGGCAATTCGAACCGGCATCTCGCCGAAGCGATCTGCAACTATCTCAATGTGCCCTTGGGCAAGGCCAGCGTCAGAAGATTTGCCGATCAGGAAATCTTCGTGGAAATCCAGGAGAACGTCCGCGGCGAGGACGTCTTCGTCGTCCAGTCGACCTCCTTCCCGACGAACGATCACCTGATGGAACTGCTCATCATGATCGATGCGATGCGCCGCTCCTCGGCGCGCCGCATTACGGCGGTAATCCCCTACTTCGGCTACGCGCGGCAGGATCGCCGCGCCTCGGGCCGCACCCCGATCTCCGCCAAGCTGGTCGCAAACCTCATCACCGAGGCCGGTGCGGACCGCGTACTGACGCTCGACCTGCATGCGGGTCAGATCCAGGGCTTCTTCGATATCCCGACCGACAACCTTTACGCTATCCCGGTGCTGACGCGCGATATCAAGGCGAATTACGATATCAGCAACGTCATGGTCGTCTCGCCGGACGTGGGCGGCGTCGTGCGCGCCCGCGCGCTCGCCAAGCGCCTGGACTGTCTGCTGGCGATCGTGGACAAGCGCCGCGACCGTCCGGGTGAATCCGAAGTCATGAACATCATCGGCGAGGTGGAAGGCAAGGACTGTCTGCTGATCGACGACATCGTCGATTCGGGCGGCACGCTTTGCAACGCGGCGCAAGCGCTTCTCGCCCAGGGTGCGGCAAGCGTCACGGCCTACATCACTCATGGCGTCCTTTCCGGCGGCGCGGTCACGCGCATCACATCATCGATGTTGCGGGAACTGGTGATCACCGACTCCATCCAGCCGACGACGGCTGTCCAGTCGGCACACAACATTCGCGTCATCTCGACCGCGCACCTGATCGGCGAAGCCATCAACCGCACGAGCCAGGAAGAATCCGTCTCCAGTCTCTTCGACTGAGGGTTCTCTTCCGATCGCTTCCAAAGCGGTGAAGTTGCATTTACCGCTTCATCGGCGTCAGGCTTTCGTCTACGTTCGCCCCTATTATTTGCCCGGGGAGCAATGATGATGAAAACCAAAAATCTGAAGACTTCACGGCGGCTGGCGCTCGTAGCGCTCATCCCTCTGCTTTCCGCCTGCACGGTCGATGTCAATCCCGGCTATTCACGCCCGCCGCCACGCCCTCGCCCGCCTGGGCCGCAAATGTGCACGATGGAGTTTGCACCTGTCTGTGGCGAACGTGGCGGAAGGCTGCAAACGTTCGGCAATGCCTGCGAGGCCCGCAAACGCGGCTTCATGATCGTCGGCCGCGGCGAATGCCGCCGTGAACCGCCACGCTTCCCGCCTCCGGCACCGGGCCGTCCCGGCAGGCCGGAGAGACCCGACCGCCCTGAACGTCCGATCGGCATCTGCACGCGGGAATATGCGCCCGTTTGCGGTCAGCGCGGCCGTCAGACCCAGACCTTCCCGAATGCCTGCGAGGCGGGCAATGCGGGCTTCCGGGTGATCCGCGGCGGCGCGTGCCGGTTCTGATCATTCAACGTTCATGGCGGCGATAGCATTGGCTATGGCGGGGCGTGGAGGCACTTTTTTATTGCCGCTTATCAGGACCTTTGACGATTTGACCGTTGACGGTCACCGATCCATCGGGGCTGACCGTCACGTCCCAGCGCTGGCGGCCGTCCGGATCGGTCTTGGCGAAACCCTTGACCATCAGCATCCCGAAGGACGCCTGGTTGAGCTCGGGATTTTCCTTGGCGAGCTGCTGGACGGCGGCGATCGTCTTGTCGTAGTCGCGCGCCAGGATCGAGGCCTGCAGCGAATAGTCCTTGTTGCTGTCGATGCGGCCCTTCATCGTCCCGGAAATATCGATGTCATAGACGCCTGACCTGGCGCTGATCCTTGGGAAGTCGACCACAAGGGCGCCATCGCGGAAGAGCTTTTCGGCCGCCCTCTGGCCGCTTTCCCCGGACGACGCCTTGGTGAAGTCCATTTTCATGAATTCGTCGCCGAAAGCGGCAAAATCCATGTCGGGGATACCAAACTGCACATCTACCGTCTGTGGCAGGAATGCTGAATAGGCGGCAGGAATTGCGGGACTGTCAAAAGTCACATCGGCAGCATTGATGGCGACGCCGAGCCGCGTCGCATTGCTCGGTCCGTCGACGGCGAAATGATACCCGACGCTCTTCGCCCCACCACTACCTCCAGCGCTTATCACAGCAAGATTGTTGAATGTGATGGTTTCTTCAAGCGAAGAGATCAGGGGAAACGCGTCGCGCAGTAAGCCCTTCAATTTGTCTTCACTCTCCTTGCTGAGCGGCTTTTCCTCGGCATGGTCGAGAATGAAAACGCCAATGTCCTTCAGTTGCCTTGCAGGCACGCTGTTGACCTTGCCGTCGAAATCGATGGAGTTGGCGTTGATCTGGACGGGGGGCACTCCCCTGCCGCTGACCTGCTGGGCAAATGCCGTCATAGTGCCATTCGCCGCAAAATCAGTCCTACCGGCGGAGGCGCTATCGGCAGAGGTGAGCTTGTATTGGATGTCGCCAACGCTGGCGTTGACCTGGTCGGTATCGGTCGCCGAGGTAATCTTGATGTCCTTGGCCCGGAAGTCGCCGGAGCGGAAATAGCTGATGGCCGGATCGAAAACCGCTGTATAGACCAGCGAGGCGATCGAATAGGCGAAATCGGTACGCTTCTGGTCCGGCCCCTTGAAATGCCCGGAGACGTTCAGGCTGTTGTCGCCTTCGACATTCCAGAGCCCGTTGTCCTGCGGCGTGGCGAACATCGAAATCGGCTTCAGCCCACTGATCGCGAAATCCGCCGGGTTGATGTTGGAGAGCAGCTTGGCCAGATCGTAGACGATCTCGTAGCGCGCACCAGCCGGGTTGACGGCCACGACCCCGCTCTTCGCGATGTCTTCGGGCAACAGCTTGTTGAGATTGTCGCGGATCGCGTTCGCGCCATCCTGGTTGATCTCGGCGGCATGAGCTGCCGTCATCAATCCGAGAACAAGGGCGCTCGTCGCCGTCATCAGCCTGTATCGCATGAATGTGCTCCTCCGCGGCGTGGATCAACAATCATGTGAGAATGCGCGCGGCCGGATGTCAACCCAGCCGCTTGGCACTCGATAATGTTTTCATCAGGCCGCTGCCGCGGTTGCCGGGCCGCCTTTGGCATTCAGACCCGTGCCATCGGGTTTGGGAGCGGGCGTGCCGCTGACGATCTCTTCGATGCCCGAACGCGGCACCGGCTTGCCGAAAAGGAAGCCCTGCACCTGCAGGCAGCCTTCGCGCCGAAGGAAGTCGATGTGATCCTCGTTCTCTACGCCTTCGGCCAGCACCGGAATATCGAGGCTTGCAGCAAGGATCAGGGTCGAGCGCACGATGGCCGCCGACTGCTTGTTGGTCACGACCCCATCGACGAAGGCGCGATCGATCTTGATCTTGTCGAAGGGGAAGCTCTGCAGGGTCGAGAGCGATGAATAACCCGTGCCGTAATCGTCCATTGCCACCTTGACGCCCATGGCCTTCAGCTGCCGGATGATACGCAGCGCATGCTGATGGTCGGCGATAATGCCTGACTCCGTGATCTCGAGTTCGAGCCGCGAAGCCGGCAGACCCGTCTGCGACAGGATGTCCTGAACGATCTGAGGCAGGCGATGGACGCTGAGCTGCTGCGGAGCGACATTGACGGCGATGCGAAGCGGGTTCTTCCAGGTCGCCGCCTCGGCACAGGCCTGGCGCAGAACCCATTCGCCAAGCTCAAGGATAAAACCGTTGCGTTCCGCGATCGGGATAAACTCCAGCGGCGGAACATAGCCGCGTACAGGATGCTTCCAGCGCAGCAGCGCTTCGAAGCCGAGAACGTCGCGGGTCACCGTGTCGTTCTGCTGCTGGTAGAAGAGCTCGAATTCGCCACGCTTCAGGCCGTCGCGCATCTCGATCGCCAGTGCATTCCGCTCGCGTGAAACCTGATCCATAGACGCATCGTAGAAGCAGATGCTGTTGCTGGTGGCGGACTTGGCGCGATACATCGCAATGTCCGCCTGCGAAAGAACGTCGTCTATCGTGTCCGCCTGAGCGGGATAGGTCGAAATGCCGACGCTCGTTCCGACACAGAGCGTCTGCTCTTCCCACGACACAGGCTTGGCGACCTCGTCGATAATCCGCTGCGCCAGCCCCGACGCGTCGGAACGGATGAAATAGTTGCTCATCACCGCCGCGAATTCGTCGCCGCCGATGCGGGCGACGAATTCGCCCTCGTTGCCCAGCGAAGCAAGCCGCTCGGCCACCGTACGCAGAACCGCGTCGCCAGCCGCATGACCGTGCACGTCGTTGATTTCCTTGAAGCGGTCGAGATCGAACGAGAGTACGGCGATATTCGCCGTCATGTCCTTCGGCCGCTTGGCAAGCACGGCAAGGCGCTCGTTGAAGGCAGCGCGGTTCGGAAGGTTCGTCAGCGGATCATGCAGCGATAGGTGACGGTAGCGTTCGACAGCCTCCTGGTTCGATTGCATGTCGATGACATAGGTGGAGGCGCCGAGCGCCAGAATGACGATCATGACGGCAAGGACGAGACCGGTCATGACACCGACGGAGATCAGCTCGCCGGTGACCGGGACGATATTGTCCGGAACGATGGTCAGACCGGCCATGCCGGTGAAATGCGTAAGCACGATCGCAAGCACAAGCGCGAGGCCGGAACCGTGCTTGCAGAAGCGCGTCAGCGGCCGCGCGACGCGGTTGGTGGCGATCGCCCCGAAGACGGCAGCCATGATGAGCGAAGCAACGACATCGGCCTGGTTCCACACCATATGACCGGCGACCTTGTATCCCGCAATGCCGACATAGTGCATGGAAGCAATACCGAGACCAACAATGGCACCCCCCGCCTCTACCAGCGCGCTCTTCTGGGTGCTGGAAGCGACCGTGAAACCGGCAATGCTCGCCATGACGGCGATGAAAAGGGAAAGAAGCGTCAATTCGGGTTCATAGCCGCTCAGCGTTGGCGATCGATAGCCGAGCATGGCGATGAAATGCGTGGTCCAGATCGTCGAACCGCCGACGAAACCCGACAGAAAGAGCCAGTTGCACTTCTGTAGCCCTTGCGTCCTGCGTGCACGTGTGAACAGCCGCATCGTCAGCATGGATCCGAGCACGCAGATGACCGTGGCAAAGATCAGATGCGAGAAGTTGTGTTCGACGGTGATGCAGGAAATGATGCGTAACATTGCAGGTGGACCGGGACATTGAAATCGAGCCACCTATAGTCAGACCGCCAGTACGATCCATTAATTCGTTCGGAATTGCGATTCGATGGTTAAGTAATCGTCTAAATTGCAACCGGCCGATGGACAGGCACAACTAATGGCATGGGCGGACTTACCCTGTCTGTCCAGCTTGCGTTTCCCGTTCACTTATACTATAGCGCACGCGTCCGCGCAGACACCCTTGGAGGCAACGCGGATGAGGCTGCCATAAGGCGCTTCCAGTCGATGACCGGCAAGACCCGGACTGAGACTCTCCAAATAACCTCGAAAGGAATAGCCATGAGCCAGGAAACTTACGAGCTCAAGGCCGAGGCGCGCGAACGGGTTGGTAAGGGGTCCGCCCGTGAACTTCGCCGCAACGGTTTGATTCCCGCTGTCATCTATGGTGACAAGCAGGCCCCCATTTCTATCGCGCTCAACACCAACGAAGTGACGAAGCGTATTCATTCCGGTGGTTTCATGACGACGATCGCGACGATCGACGTCGGCGGCCAGAAGTACAAGGTTCTGCCGAAGGACTATCAGCTCGATCCGGTCCGCGACTTCACGATGCACGTGGATTTCCTCCGCGTCTCCGGCAACACGCAGGTCACCGTCGAAATCCCGGTTCACTTCATCAACGAAGAAAAGTCGCAGGGCCTGAAGGTCGGTGGCGTTCTGAACATCGTTCGTCACGCGATCGAAGTTCATTGCCCGGCTGATGCGATCCCGGATTCCTTCAACGTTGACCTTGCGGGCAAGAAGATCGGCGACAGCATCCACATTTCCGATATCACGCTGCCGAAGGGCGTGTCGCTGGTCATCGCAGACCGCGACTTCACGGTTGCGACGATCGTCGCTCCGGCGGCCGGCGTCGACGAAACTGCGGCTGAAGCCGAAGGCGAAACTGAAGCCTGATCCGCATACACTAATTTCTAATCATAAGGCCCGCTTTCCCCTGGAAGGCGGGCCTTTTCGCTTCGGGACGCCGGGTCACTTCAGCAACATTTAACACATTTCATGAAAGCATCATCTGGGCAGTTTTGCACAGGCCGCGTTCAGCCGTTACTGGCCGCGAAAGTGTGACCCCGGGGAACCATGAACAATTCCGTTGAGAACAGATTTTTTTCAATTGTCTGCGGCGCGCTTCTCATATTTGTAGCGCCTCTTTTTGTACTCTTTCTATTCCTTTCCTCCAAAAGCGCTGACGAAGAAATACGCGACCACATCTCCGTTCTTCTCGTTGCCAACTCTCAGGCGCTCGCAAAGCCGCTGTGGGACCTGGATGAGGAAATCGTGACGCAGATCAGCGCGACGATGGTTTCGCAGGGCGCCATTGTTAAGGTCGAGGTCCGCGATCAGTCCGGCCAGCTCCACGTCACCCAGTCGACGATCCCGAAATCCTTTGATGGCGAACTCGTCCAGGTTTCCCGCGCAATCATCTACAACACCGTCGACGGGCCGAAGAACCTTGGCAGCATCGCGGTCTATTATCCGAAGCTCGGCCTCTTCTCCGGTCTGAAGCATGAAGAAGTCGTCTTCCTATCCATCTTCATCGTTGCAGTGATGGCTGTCTTCTGCGCGGCTGTGATCGGCAACCGTCTCTTCGTTATTCAGCCACTTATGAGGCTCATCGCAGCCGTCGAGGCAACCCGTCAGCTTGGGTCCCGTCATCACGTCGACTGGCAGTCGAGCGATGAAATGGGCCGCCTCGCCCGTAGCTTTAACGAGATGCAAACGAAGCTGGAACGCGAAGAGAAGGAGCTGAAGCTCGCCCATCGCCTCGCAACCGATATTTACAACCTGACTCCCGCCATGCTCTTCTCGCTGGACAATCAGGATCGGATCACCGCGGTCAGCGACTATTGGCTCGTCGCGACAGGTTACGCGAGAGCGGGCGTTGTCGGACGCAAATTCTCCGAACTTGTTACCGCAGACACTCGCGACGCCTTCAACAGCCGGCGCGAAGGCTCAGCAGACGGCACGGCACTCGATGTGACCGTCAAGTTCCTCTGTGCCGATGACCGGGTTATGGATGTCCTGATCCTGGAATCCAAGGCGGCGACCGGATCCAACCAGCTCTCGTTGTCGGTGATGACCGACGTCACGGAACTGAAGGCGTCCGAGGACCGCAACCACCGCCAGGCGATCACCGATCACCTAACGGGCCTGCTGAACCGCCAGGGCTTCGAAGCCGCCCTCGACAGCAAGATCGCCGAAGCCGACGCCGCAGGCCATGAGCTTGCCTGCCTGTTCATCGATCTCGACCGCTTCAAGTGGATCAATGACAGTCTTGGCCACGCCGAAGGCGACCGCGCCTTGCGCGAACTTGTCGGGCGGCTCAACACGCATCTTGCGCCCTCCGATCAGGCAGCTCGCCTGGGCGGCGACGAATTCGCCATCCTGCTTCCCGCCAAGGATGGCGAAAAGCGTGCCAAAGCCATGGCCGAGCAGATCGCATCCGTCTTGGAAACACCTTTTGGTCCCGAGCTGCATCTAAGCGCCAGCATCGGCATCGCGATCTATCCGCGCCATGCGTCGAATGCGGCTGAACTCCTGCAGAAATCGGATATGGCGATGTATGCGAAGAAGCGGGATGGCAAGAACGGCGCCCAGCTCTTCGATAACAGCATGCTGCACAGCGCCCGAGCGCGCGCCGAGATCGAAAACCATATTGAGAATGGACTCGCCGAGGATTGGTTCGACGCCTACCTGCAGCCGATTGTCGGCCTCAATGATCGGCGCGTCGCCGGCTTCGAAGCGCTTCTGCGCCTGAACCACCCTGAGAAAGGGCTGATGCCACCGGCCGAGATCATCCATGTCGCCGAGGAGACGGCCAAGATCGTTCGCGTGGGCGACGTCATCATGGAGAAGGCCATCGGGCATCTGGCAAAGCTTTCGCATATTGCGGGGCTGCAGGATGCCTATCTTGCGATCAACTTCTCGCCGTTGCAGTTCGAGCCCACCCTCGCCTCCCGTCTTGCCGCGCTCCTTGGGCGGCACGGCGTTCGTCCGGATCGCATCGTCGTCGAGATTACCGAAGCCGTGCTGATGCACGACAACCCGCAGATTCGCATGATCGTCACGGAATTGCGCCGCTTCGGCTGCCGCATCGCGCTCGACGATTTCGGTACCGGCTATTCATCGCTGAGCTATCTCAACCGCTTCCCGGTAGACATCATCAAGGTCGACCAGTCCTTCACACGATCGATCAACGATGCCAACGCCGATGTCCGCCACAAGAGCCGGATGCTCGTCGAGAGCATCACCACGCTGGCGCACAGGATGGATTGCACCGTCATCGCCGAAGGTATCGAAACGGAAGAGCAATGCCGCACGCTGCACCTGATGGGGCTTGACCATGGCCAGGGCTACCTCTTCCACCGTCCGGCGAATGTCTCGAACTTGATCGATGATCTCACCGGGGCGATGGGTGAGGTAGCGAGAGCCTCATGATCTGCAAATTGGAGGAGGAAATGCGATGAAAAAGCTCCTGCTTCTTGTTTACCTGGCGCTTTCTTGCACTGCCGAGGGACACGCCGAGACGGTACATTTCACCACCGAGGAATACCCGCCCTTCAACTATCGCGACGGAAAGGTCCTCAAGGGCGCGACCGTCGACCAGGTCGAAGCAGTGATGAGCGCTATCGGCGTCGACTACACGATCGAGATGATGCCTTGGGCGCGTGCCTATAGCCTCGCACAATCGCAGCCGATGACCTGCGTCTTCGCCACCGCGCACAATGACATGCGCCATCCTCACTTCAAATGGATCGAGCCGCTGCTCGTCGATCGCAATATCCTGATCAAGCGAAAGGGTTCGGACGTGGCTGCCAGCAACCTCGAAGAGGCCAAGAAATACACGATCGGCACGCAGCGCGAGGACTATACAGAGATGACGCTCAAGGCGAAGGGCTTCACCAAGCTTGACGTCACGACGGATTTCAACGCCACGCTTCGCAAGCTGCTCAACGGCCGCATCGAGATGATGCCCATTTCGGAGCTCTATTTTGATAAGCTCAAGGCCGATCAGCCCGTGGAGATCGTTACCGTGCTATCCTCGCAGCCGATGGGCATTGCCTGCCACAAGGATTTTCCGGCCGACCTGCAGGCGAGGATGCAAGCCGCCCTCGACGCGCTGATCGCCGACGGCAGGCAGAAGCTGATTTTTCTGAAATACGGGTTGCATCTCGGCAATTAGCGTGGCGTCCTGCCTTTGCACTTGACTTCGCGTGCGTTTCGCGGTGGTGAAGCGATACAGGTGTTCAAGAAACGGACTGGCCAATGCTGATCATCGCGGGTCTCGGCAATCCCGGAAGCAAATATGCCGGAAACCGTCACAATATCGGCTTCATGGCGGCCGACGCCGTCCACCGGCGCCACAGCTTTTCGCCCTGGTCGAAGAAGTTCAAGGCCGAGATTTCGGAAGGCGAGCTTGGCGGCGAAAAAGTGCTGCTGATCAAACCGCAGACCTACATGAACCTTTCGGGCGAATCTGTTGGCGAAGCGATGCGCTTCTACAAGCTTCAGCCCGCCGATCTCGTTGTCATCTATGACGAGCTCGACCTGCCGCCCGGCAAGGTCCGGCTGAAGACCGGCGGTGGCAATGGCGGCCATAACGGCATCAGGTCGCTCGACGCTCACTGCGGCAAGGACTACCGGCGGCTGCGCCTCGGCATCGGCCATCCGGGCGTCAAGGAACTGGTGCAGCACCACGTCCTCGGCGATTTTGCCAAGGCCGACCAGACCTGGCTGGAGCCGCTCCTCGACACGCTTGCCGACAACGCCGACATGCTGGTCCGCAACGAGGATTCGCAGCTGATGAACAAGCTCGCGCTTGCCCTCGGCGGCAACCCGGAGGAGGACAAGCCAAAGCCGGAAAAAAAGCCGGCGGCAAAATCCCACATCCATCAGGCGCGCAATCACAACCAGCCGAAGCTGCCCGCGACCGGGCCAATGGCGGACATGCTGAAGAAGATGTTCGGCAACAAGGGTGATTGAACCATGTGTGCCGGCGAACTCGTTATCCGCACCGCCGAGATTGGCGACCCACCGGGCCTCCTTGCTCTTTACCATGAGCTCAACCCAACTGATCCGGTCATGGACCGCGCGCATGCCGAAGAACTGTTTCAAGCGATCCTCGCTGCGAGGGTCAAATGACCAAGTTGAACATATATCGAGCGTGTTTGCTCGTTTTGCTCGCGGGTGTCGTATACGCTTGGCCAATCGTCGGGATCGTCATTGTAGGATGGTGGGTAGGTGCGCTGATCGGCCTTTTGGCAAAAAGTACTACTCCACCCGAACGGCAAGACTCCACCTTTCCGATCGGCAACACAGATAGCTTGGGCTGTTTGAGCGCGCGGCTTTGTCTTTGGAATGGTTTCTACGTCTGGAAAGATCTGGACCACGACTATTGGAAAAGGGATGCCCAGTAGGCGCCAGTTCAATGCAGGCCGATAAGTAATCCCAGAGGTCATGACACACCTACAGCTGGCGAGCTTGCCGTTGCCATCCTCGATCCGGCATGACGGGCTGCCCGAAAACAGCGGATGTCGGAGCCTGGTCAGGAGATCGCCAAGCTATTCCTCCGGCTCAGCCGTTAACATCAGCGGGAATCCTGCCTCCTTCGCATAGTCCATCGCTTCCTTGACTTTCGTCTCGGCAATGTCCTTTGCGCAGACGACGACCACGCTGGATCCCAGCTTGTGCGCCGTCATCATGACCCGATAGCCCGTTTCCTCGCTCATCCGGAAAACGGCCTTGAGGATCATGACGACGAATTCGCGGGGCGTGTAGTCGTCGTTGAACAGGATAACCTTGTAGAGCTTCGGCCTATCCAGCTTCGGCTTGGTCTTCGTTTTAGGCTTTATGGCAACGTTGCTGTCACTCATCGGAAGTCCACCGTTGATGACATGGGAGGAGCGCTTGCCCGCCGGGGCTGCATCACTCAATCTAAAGTCAGTTTGGGGTCAAGAGCAAGCAATCCTGGCCGGCATCCCGTAAAATTGAGGCCGCCTTCCGGTCAAACGTCGCAAATATTTCGCTACCCTGCCTCTGTCCTTCAAGCACGATGATGCCATCGGCAAAATCTCCACCGGCGCGGAGAAACCGCAAACCTGCTGAAGCCGCAGGGCGATCCATCGCTATATTCGAGATACCGGAAAGCCGCGTGATGACTTCCACAAGCTCGTCTGCGGTAAAATCATACAGCCGCCGCAGTACCCACATCAATTCGCAAAGCGTCTGGTTAGTAATGATGATGTCATTGGAACGCACGAGTTCTTCAGCCTTGTCGCTTTCTTCGCGATTGTCATGCGTCAGAATGCGGACAAGAACGTTGGTGTCGACCGCAATCTTCAAGGTTTGACCTCGCCTGCCCAACCGGCCTCAATCGCCTCGTTGATCTCCTCGATCGAGCGGCTTCTCTTTGCCTTGTGAGCAAAGAGGCCGAAGATGCTTTCGATGGGCTGCCTAGGCTTAAGCCCATGGATATTGGCTTGGCCTTTGGGGACTAGATCGATCTCGATCTCGTCACCAGGACGCGCGCCGAGATGGTCCAGTACCTCCTTCTTCAGGGTTACCTGGCCCTTTGCCGTTATCTTCAGTTTGATCACGCTCAAATCTCCTCCCTGATACGGTAAGGCAAAGGTGCCTTACACGCAAGGGAAGCGGAAAAGCTTGACCGCATGGCTCCTTTATCCCATAGGCAAGGCAACGATTTCAGCGAATACGGACATCCAGCCATGGGCTTCAAATGCGGTATCGTCGGTCTGCCGAATGTCGGCAAATCGACACTCTTCAACGCGCTCACCAAGACGGCAGCGGCGCAGGCGGCCAATTACCCCTTCTGCACGATCGAGCCGAACACCGGTGAAGTCGCCGTTCCTGATCCGCGCATGCAGAAGCTGGCTGCGATCGCCGGCTCCAAGGAGATCATCCCGACCCGCATCTCCTTCGTCGATATCGCCGGTCTCGTGCGTGGCGCTTCGAAGGGTGAAGGCCTTGGCAACAAGTTCCTCGCCAACATCCGCGAAGTCGATGCCGTGGTACACGTGCTGCGCTGCTTCGAGGACGACGACATCACCCATGTCGAGGGCCGCATCAATCCGGTCGGAGATGCCGACACGATCGAGACCGAGCTGATGCTTGCAGACCTCGAGAGCCTCGAGCGCCGCGTCGAGCAGACCCGCAAGCGCGCCACCGGCAAGGACAAGGATTCCATCGCGCAGCTGCCGGTGATGGAAGCCGTCATCAAGCTTCTGAACGAAGGCAAGCCGGCCCGCCTGCTCCTGAAGACGCTGGCACCCGAAGAGATCGAGATCCTCAAGGGCCTCAACCTTCTGACGTCGCATCCGGTTCTCTATGTCTGCAACGTCGCCGAGGCCGACGCCTCCACCGGCAATGAGCATACCTCAGCCGTGGCAGCCATGGCCGAGGAGCAGGGCGCAGAATGCGTCATCATCTCGGCGGCGATCGAATCCGAAGTGGCACAGCTGCCGGAAGAGGAATCGAAGGAGTTCCTCTCGGCGCTCGGCCTTGAGGAAGCCGGTCTCGACCGCCTCATCCGCGCTGGCTACCACCTGCTCGACCTGATCACCTATTTCACCGTCGGCCCGAAGGAAACGCGTGCCTGGACGATCGTGCGAGGTACCAAGGCCCCGCAGGCCGCCGGCGTCATCCACACCGACTTCGAACGCGGCTTCATCCGTGCCTTCACAATCGGCTATGACGACTACATCAACTTCAAGGGTGAAGTCGGTGCCAAGGAAGCCGGCAAGGGCCGTGATGAAGGCAAGGAATATGTCGTCCAGGACGGCGACGTAATCCACTTCCGCTTCAACACGTAAGCGTTCGCGCGGCCGTTGGGAGGATGGGGGCCTGATGAAGCTGTTTTTTGAAGACTTCGAGCCGGGCCGCGCCTTCCCGCTCGGCCCGATTCCGGTTACCGCCGAAGCGATCATCGAATTCGCCACCGAATTCGATCCGCAGCCGATGCACATGGACGAAGCCGCCGGGCGCGCAAGCATCCTTGGCGGGCTCGCCGCTTCAGGCTGGCATACCTGCGCACTCTTCATGCGCATGATGGCCGACGGCTATCTCCTCGACTCGCATTCTCAGGGCGCGCCCGGCATCGATCTGATGGAATGGAAGAAGCCGGTTCTTGCCGGCGACACGCTTTCGGGCTTCTCGACTGTGCTCGAGGCCCGCGCCATGCGCTCCCGGCCTGGCATCGGCATCGCCCGCTTCAAGCATGAAATCCACAACCAGCGCGGCGAGCTCGCCTGCTACAGCGAAAACTGGATCATGTTCAGCATGCGCGGCGTGGCGGAGGCAAACGCATGAGAATGGCGGAACTCTGTGCAATCGGCGAAAAGACCGGGATCGGCAGCTACACTTTCACCGAGGAGCGCATTGTCCATTTCGCCCGGCGTTTCGACCCGCAGCGCTTCCATATCGACAAGGAAGCAGCCAAGCAGACGCTCTTCGGCAATCTCTGTGCTTCCGGCTGGCACAACTGCGCCGCCTGGATGCGCACCTTCCTGGAGTATTGGGAGAAGGAAACCGTTCGTCTTGCCGAAGAAGGCATAGCAGCACCGAAGCTCGGCCCCTCGCCCGGCTTCCAGAAGCTGCAATGGCTGCGTCCCGTCTTCGTCGACGAGACGATAAGCTATTCGGTGACCCTGCTCGCCAGTCGGCCCCTCGCATCGCGGCCGGGCTGGCACCTGAATTCGATGCTCAACGAAGGCGTCAATCAGGACGGTACGCCCGTCATCCGTTTCGAGGGCAGCGTGCTCGAATTCGAGTGACGCTGGAGGGTCTAGTGCCCGGCAAACTCCACCAGTGTCCTCACCTCGACGCCGAGCGCCTCGAGCTTTTTGCGGCCGCCGAGCTCCGGCAGGTCGATGACGAAACAGGCCGAAACGATCTCGGCGCCCAGTTGTCGCAGCAGCTTGACCGCGCCTTCCGCCGTGCCGCCGGTGGCAATGAGGTCGTCGGTGAGGATCACCTTCTCGCCGGCCTTCACCGCGTCCACATGGATCTCCATCTCGTCGGTACCGTATTCGAGGCTATAGGCCATCCGTACCGTCTGGTGCGGCAGCTTGCCCTTCTTGCGGATCGGCACGAAGCCCGCCGAAAGCTGATGCGCCAGCGCCCCGCCGAGAATGAAGCCGCGGGCCTCGATGCCGGCGATCTTGCCGACGCCCAGGCCCACATATGGTTTCACCAGTTCGTCCACGGCCTGCCGGAAGGCGACCGCATCGCCGAGCAGCGTCGTGATGTCGCGAAAGATAATGCCGGGCTTCGGGTAGTCCGGAATGGAGCGGATGCTGTCCGCAAGCTCCGAGGCAATGGTGTTCATGCAAAGTCCGTTTGTCTGCGAGGGCATTGGTCGGCCGCACCCTATCAAGTGGCCGTCATGGAACCAACAAAAAAGGCGGCTCGAACGCCGCCTTTTGCACGTTTGGTGAGAGCCGCTCAGGCTTCCTTGTTGGCGTACACCGAGCGCTTCGTCAGATAGATGAGACCCGTGAAGATCAGCAGGAACACCATGACCATGAAGCCGGTATGCTTGCGCTCGACCAGATGCGGCTCTGCTGCCCACATCAGGAAGGCCGAGACATCCCTTGCATACTGATCGACGGTCTGCGGCGTACCATCGTCATAGGTCACCTGGTCGTCCGAGAGCGGCTTGGGCATGGCGAAAGCCGCAGCAGCGTGGAAGTATGGATTGTAATGCGCGCCCTGCGGAACCTGGAAACCGGCCGGAGGCTCTTCGTAGCCGGTGAGCAGCGAATAGATATAGTCCGGCCCGCCTTCCTGATACTGCGTGAAGATGTCGAAGACGAACCGCGGGAAGCCGCGTTCGACTTCACGAGCCTTGGCGAGCAGCGA